>JAZONB010000102.1:0-8122 GCA_045654305.1 Acutalibacteraceae bacterium
CATACCGCTTCCTGCCAAAATAGCCGAAGCAAACCCCGCAAATTTTACACCAATTTTACGGGATAAAAAACTACCTATTAAACCGCCTACACAAAAGAAACACATAGTGAGCGTAAAGTTTAGGGAAAGATTATTTGCAGCCCAACCAAAATCCTCAGCAAATGGAACTTTTAGAATAGACCAAGCATATATAATTCCGGCAAACAACATTGATATTACCGATACACCTAAAATAAGCCACCGATACAAAGTTTTAGATTTAAACATTTAAACCCCTCTTTTAGCCGTTTATTTGCGCCTCCACAAGACTTACTTTGCAATATTTTTCTCTCAAAACAGGTTTTTCAATTTTCCCCGTAGGATTGCGGGGCACCTTTTCAAAGAAAATCTTGCGAGGACGCTTATATCGGGGTAACGCTTCACAAAAGGCGTTTATCTCGTCCTCTGTAGCAGTCATTCCCTCTTTAATTTCTATGATTGCAGCGGTAATTTCACCAAGTCTAGCATCTGGCAAGCCAATAACCGCAACATCCTTAATTTTATTATTTGTTCTAAGGAAATCCTCGATTTGAACGGGATAAATATTTTCACCGCCTGAAATTACAACATCCTTTTTGCGGTCAACCAAATAAATAAACCCGTCCTTATCAGTTTTTGCCATATCACCAGTATATAGCCAACCGTTTTTCAGAACATCATTGGTGGCTTCTTCGTTTTTATAGTAACAGGTCATAACACCCGGACCTTTAACAATCAGTTCTCCAACTTCTCCATTAGCTACAGAGTTGCCATTTTCGTCGACAATATCAACTTCCCAAAGGTATCCTGCTTTTCCAATCGCACCAACCTTATGTATATTTTCAACACCTAAGTGAACACATCCGGGGCCGATTGACTCGGAAAGACCATAGTTGGTATCATACTCATGTTTTGGAAAAATCTCTTTCCAACGCTTAATAAGGCTTGGTGGAACGGGCTGTGCACCTATGTGCATTAGTCTCCAACCGTCAAGCGCATAATCATCAAGGTTTATTCGTCCCGATTCTATAGCATCAAGCATATCCTGAGCCCACGGAACCAACAACCACACAATGGTACATTTTTCCTCGCTCGCCGCACGCAAAATCCATTCGGGCTTAACACCTCTTAAGAGTACTGCCTTTGAGCCCGAAATGAGCGAGCCAAACCAATGCATCTTAGCCCCCGTATGATAAAGAGGCGGTATGCAAAGAAATACATCATCCTTGGTTTGTCCGTGATGGTTTTGCTCGGTTTTGCAAGACGAAATCAAAGACTGATGCTTATGCAAAATAGCCTTTGGAAATCCTGTTGTTCCCGAAGAAAAATAAATTGCGGCGTCATCAGCTTCATTTAAAGCAATCGGAGACGGATTTGACGAACAAAAACTGCAAAGACGCATACAGTCTTCTGTGTATTCAGGTCCGTTTTTGCCGACATAGAAGAACATCTTAATTGCTGAAAGCTCGTTATGTATAGGTTCCATACGGGAAACAAATTCAGGACCGAAAATCAAAAGCTCAACATCAGCCAACTCTAAGCAATATTTTATTTCATCGCTCGAATATCTGAAATTCATAGGAACAGCAATACAACCCGCCTTTAAAATTCCAAAATAAATCGGCAACCACTCAAGGCAGTTCATTAAAAGAATTGCAATTTTGCTTCCTTTTTTAATCCCTCTGCTCAGTAACAAATTGGCAAAACGATTTGCCTTTCTGTCAAAATCAAGCCAAGATATTTCTCTTCTGTAAGGAGCGTCAGGCGTAGTGCTTTCGATGAGATTAAACTCACGCCAAGTGACAGCCTTGTCCCTCTCCTCTGACGGGTTAATTTCTACCAAAGCGGTTTCTTCCCCGTATAATCTTGCATTTTTTTCTAAAAGTTCTGTAATAACCATTTTCTACCTCTGTTGTTTTATTGCTTTAACAGTTTAACACTTTTAAGCGCTAAAGTCAATACTTTTTTTAAAAAGCCGTCTTAAACCTTAAGACAGCCTTGTTTTAGTCCTCTATAATACCATTTTCTTTCATTGTTTTTATAAAGACATCTGTGTTATTAGTAGCCATAAGTATCGACATATTAAAAGCCTCAGCCAACAACTCAGGTATCTTTTCTTTAAGAACATCCCTTTCGTACATTAAATTCCAAATATAAACAGCCGTTTCATTTAAAATTATAACATTCTCAAAATTTTTAATAATTCTGCGGTCTGCAACCACCGTTTGCCTTCCTGACAAAAGTTTTAATTTGAATCCTTTTTTTATTCTCATTTTAACACCACCTTGTTAATAAATAGTAAATTTATTTTAGTTTTTATTGCAAGTCAGGAAAAAATTGTGTATAATGAATTTAATGATTATTTAGGAGAGATTTTATGGAACACTCAGATGTTTTTTTTGAACAAATAATTCCAATTAAAAAAAGCGGAGGTACTTGGGCTGCCATTATCGGACTTTGGTTTGTAGCTGTTTTGTTAATTGTTTTTCTCTTTTTAACAAATCTGCTCGGCTCATTCTCATTAATTTTATGTTTTGGTATTGGTTACGGAGCATTTTGGCTCTCCAATAAATTTAATGTGGAATTTGAGTATATTATAACCAACGGAACATTGGATATTGATAAAATCATAAATAAAAGTTCCAGAAAAAGAATTTTAAGCTTCGAGCTTTCTCAGGTTACAAGACTTGAAAAATACAACCCTGCAGCAATTACCAACATTAACCAAAAAGAAATCGTAGTTGCCTGCAACCCACAAGAAACGGATGCCTACTTCATAACAGCTGACAGAGCGGGTAAAAAAAGCGTTAATTTAGTTTTCGCTCCCAACAAAAAATTACAGTCAGCAATAGAAAAGTTTGCTCCCAAATTTTTAACCAACAACATATTCAAAGATTAAGAAAGAACGGTGTCGTTAATGTCGGTACTAACCAAAGCGCAAATCACAAAAGCTGAGGAAACTGCCGTACAAAACGGCACCTTTTCCTTTAGAGATTTAATGTTTACAGCGGGTACTACTGCCGCAAAAATCATAGAAGAAAAATACACAGTTGAAAATAAGAAAATAGCGGTTTTATGCGGTAAAGGAAATAACGGCGGCGACGGTTATGTTATTGCCGAGTATCTTAAATCAAAAGGCGCTCAGATTACCGTTGTGGCGCCATTCGGCATACCTGCTACTGAAAATGCAAAATATTATTCTAAAGCTAGCACCTGTGAAATCACCCATGATTTAAACGGCGAATTTGATATTATTATTGATGCCCTTTTTGGAATCGGTTTTAAAGGTAAATTAGACCAAACTACCGAAAATCTTTTAAATGAGGTTAACGCCCAAAACGCTGTCAGAATATCGGTTGATATTCCCTCAGGTGTGGAATGTGATAGTGGCTATGTAAATTCCGCTGCCTTTAAGGCAGATTTGACTGTTACTTTTATAGCGCTTAAACCCTGTTTCTTGTTACCTATGGGAAGTGACTATTGCGGTGAGGTTACTGTAGCTCCTATTGGTGTTGAAATAACAGAAAAAACCTACGAAATTATAAAAGAGCCAGTTTTTAAAAAGCGTACCCACAACTCGCATAAAGGGACATACGGCACCGCACTCATAATTTGTGGCAGCTACGGTATGGCAGGAGCGCTTATGCTGTCTGCAAAAGCCGCTTTAAGAAGCGGACTTGGTATTGCAAAATGCGTAATGCCCAAAAGTATCTACGAAACCTTTACAAGGTTTTTGCCCGAGGCTGTATGTGTTCCATCAAAAGAAACAAAATCGGGAACGGTTAAGTTTAACCGCAAAACACTGACACCGCTTTTAAATGAGGCAGATGCGATTTTGTTCGGTTGCGGTAGCGGGAAAAGTAGGGATAACAAAAAAATACTAAAATATCTTTTAACGCACTCAGAAAAACCGTTAGTAATTGATGCAGATGGCATAAACACCCTTAGCAGTTGCATAAAATTATTAAAACAAACTAAAGCTCCTATAATTCTTACTCCCCACCCCGGTGAAATGGCAAGACTGTGCGAGGTAAGTGTTGGCGAAATCGAATCCGACCGAGTAAACTATGCAAAAGAGTTTGCCAAAAAATACTGTTGTACACTTGTGCTTAAAGGCAGCAACACAATAGTTGCTGAAAAAAACGGAAATTTAAATTTTAATATTCTCGGTAATTCGGGAATGGCAACAGGCGGTAGCGGTGACGTTTTAGCAGGCATAACAGTTTCTCTTTGTGCTCAAGGCTATTCACCCGAAGATTCAGCAAAGTATGCAGTTTATCTACACTCCCTTGCGGCAGATAAAGCGGTGCAAAAGAAAAGTCGGCACGCATTACTGCCTACCGACATTATAGAGGAGCTTTAGTTTTCAAAAGGTGTGTTATGTTTGCGAAAATTAATTCTCTTCCTATTATTAATCTTTTCTCTTTGCGCTTGCAAAAATGAGTCCCAAGCCAAACCCGAAACTAAAAATCTTACATTCACAGCAGTCTCGGTTTTTGAAAATACAGAATATATTTTATCGGCTAGTACAGATGAAAACTCTAACCTTTATCTAACCGTTAAAAATCCCGAAAACATAACTAATTTAAAATTTTTCTTCACTCCTGAAACTATTAAACTCAACTATCTAAATTTGGAAAAAGCAATACCCACCGACAGTCTTCAAACAGATTCTGTCTTCAGAATACTTTATGAGGGAATTTTAAAAGCCTCCAAAACTCAAAACCTATCAATAGAAGACGACAAGTATTTTATTCCCTTTTCCGTAGATAACAAACACTATTTGTTTTATTTTGGTCAAAGCGGTCTGCCGCTTGAGATTAGGAGTAAAGATAATAAAGTGCAAATCCTTATTAAAGGTGCCGCAATATCAAACTGATTTTTTCAAAATCGCCGTCAGAACAGTTATATCATCCTCGTGGGTGTCTGTTCGGCGGCGTTTTGCGCCTTCGCAAAGTCTTTCGGCAAGTTCTTGTGCCGTTCCGTCAGTCCAACGTTCAATTTCATCTCTAATCCAGTCTATACCGTCACTTGTTGCTCCATCCGACATAAGAACTACAATATCCCCCTCTTTGCATTTCACACTTGCCTTGTCAAACCCGATTTCTCTTAGTATTCCTGCGGGCAGTGAAGTGCTTTCGGCTTTTCCCGTTCTGCCCGAACGGCGAATAACAGTAGGTGCCGCTCCCGCCTTGTATAACTCGGTTTGCCCTGTGAAAAGGTCTATACTTGCGACATCTACCGTTGCCAAAGATTCATCGGTAGATTTAAAGAGCATTGAAGAATTTAAAAGCTTAAGTGAGCAGTCATACCCAAATCCTGCTTTTATAAGCCTGGACATCAGTCCGCACGCCATTGCTCCGTCTACGGCAGCTCTGCCTCCAGTACCCATTCCATCACTTAGTACCATAATAAAATGTCCTCTGCCATCGTTGAAATATTTATAAGCGTCACCGCACATTTTAGAGTTGTTGGCATTGATTTGTTCGACGCCGTAATCTATCTTTATTTCTGCTTTTTCATTGAAAACTATAAATACCTCTCCGCCTATTTCACTGATATTCGGTATGTTGAAATCTCTGTCGCAAACAACGGTCATCAGTTTCATAACCTGAAGTTTGTTTATAACCAAATCTTTATTATTCTTGATTTTAAACTCTAAAGTCATTCGTCCGTATTTATCTATTCGGCACCCTGCCTCCTCGGCTATAATATCAAGACCTTTAAGGGCCGCAGCAGCATTTTCTGCAATAACACTGTCAAACTGCTCATCATCATTAAAATCACTGCTCAAATCCCTTAACATATCGGAAATTCCGTCAAACTGGTCAGAAACAACACTTCGAACCTCATCAATGCGGTTTTCTGCCGCTATACGCGATGTGAACTCTGAATACTTTCTAAATGTGACATTACTTATTTTAGACACCCGCAAGCATCTTCCTTTAAACTCTTCGGAAATTGCAGTTTCGGGATTTGTGTCACCACTTTTTATTGCCTTGGTAATTTCCATTATTGAATCTACTGTACTACTGCGCTTGTTTTCCCAACAATGCACCCTTAATTTGCAACCGCTGCACGCTTCCTCCTCAATAGAGTAAATCACCTTGCCAAAATCAGGAGCATTTATTTTAGAGAGTTGAGATGATACCTGTTCAACCGTTTCCGACACATCCCTCAATGCGTTAGATGCCATATCAAGACGCATAGTAAGGGATTTTTTTATGCCTGTCGGTGCAGTAAGTTTTGGCGTAACGGAAAACAATTTTCCTATGTTTGCACTTAGATTTCTCGGCATTGTAAAAAATAATAAAGACGCCAAAACTGTTTCAGCTGCTGTTTGGGAAATGGTAACCATATCACCCGAAGAAACGGTACCTATGAAGCCAAAAAGAATAAGCACAGCCATTTGAGCAAATTTTCCCATTTTAGCAAAAACACCGCACATAAGCCCGGCAAGAGCAACCGTTATTCCGAGTGTTCCTGCTGAATCGGTAATTAAAAACGAAAAGCCTATTGTGATTCCGCTTATAGCACCCGAAATAATCGCTCCGTATTTAGAAGCACTTAAAATCAAGAAATAGCCTAAAATTCTTCCAAGGGATATACCAAAAACGCTAAAATCATATAAACCAATAACAATAAGGCTTGAAGTCAAGAGTAAACTTGCCAGTTCTTCAGAGGAGAATCCAACCTGTTCTTTATCAAACGCCTTAAAAGTTTTGCTTACAAAATAAGCTAAGGCGCCACAAAACAGTCCCTCTGTCATAACAGTTAGCACATTTGCTTGTCCCGTGCTTACAGATGTAAACCCCGTGAGTGTACAAGCCAAAAAAGAAATACCCGCGCAAAACAAAGGACTTTTTACGATTTTTTTATAGTTTGAAATTAAGAGTTTAATTGAAAGTATAGCAAATAATGCCGCTATGTATCTGAATCCTGATGAACCGGACGCCGGAATGAAATAACTAATAAATGCACCTAATGTTGCGGCCGGCACAAAGGTTGGAGCACAACCACCAAGAAAACTAATACCAAAAGGAATTAAATCATTTAAAATTATTCCCCTGCTTGCTATCGCAGAAATAAGTCCTACAAAAATATGTGTTGTGACCGCCACACTTAACTCTTTTACAGTATAGTTCTCTATTCTTGCCGTTATCCTAACGTTTTCCTTCAAAACTATCACCCCAATTTTTTATCCCATTTATTATATATCCAAGGCGATACTGTTTTTTGTCACAAGAAGGCAGTAAAACAAATATTTATTTGTAAAAAAAGAATAAATTTTGTTAATTTGTAAAATATGTAAATTAAGGGGGAGAAAAAATGAAATACATTAAAATTATTATTTCACTAATTCTCGTAATATGCATATTTTCTTTAGGTGTTTTTGCTTTATCGAAATTCGGCTCTCGTTCTGACGAAGTGGTGCAAATTCAGACCAAGCTTAAGCGTTGGGGGTATTATAACGGCGAAATTGACGGTATTTTCGGCTCTGCCACAAAAAAGGCTGTTATTAGCTTCCAAAAGAAAAACGGACTTGTAGCCGATGGTATTGCTGGAAAAAAGACATTGGAGGCTATGGGAATTTTCACAAGCAGTTCGGGAAATTCATCTTCTTCAGACTATGATTTACTTGCAAGAATAATTTCCGCTGAAGCCAGAGGAGAGCCATATATGGGACAGGTAGCGGTAGGTGCCGTAATTCTCAACCGCATTGAGCATCCGTCTTTTCCCGATACAATGTCAGGCGTAATTTATCAAAAAGGTGCTTTTTCTTGCCTTGATGACGGACAATTTTACGAACCCGTAAGCGAAAGTGCTTACAAAGCCGCAACCGATGCACTAAACGGACTAGACCCCGGCGGCGGTGCAATTTATTACTACAACCCCCAAAAAGCAACAAACAAATGGATTTTTTCACGCCCGGTGATTACAACCATCGGAAACCACCGTTTCTGCTCATAAATTCAAATTCCGCCAATTAATCCTTGACTTTTTAGCACAGGTGTGTTAAAATTTCCAAGTCGCATAAATCAAAATTTATGCTATGCGGGTGTGGCGGAATTGGCAGACGCACTAGCCTTAGGAGCTAGCGCTT
>JAZONB010000103.1:0-2805 GCA_045654305.1 Acutalibacteraceae bacterium
ATTATTGTAAAGGCGCTTGGTCAAATTAAATCCTACGGGCAGTTCTACCGAAGAAATATCCTTTAAAACAACAAAGGATGCACCGTCAATAATGGTTTCCAATGAAGAGGGCACTTCTGCTGTGCTTGATGTGTTAGATTCATCATCAGGCTCGTCTACATCGGAGCGAATAATTGTAATAGTGTATGATTTCTGGGCACCACTCGGAGCAGTTACCGTTACCACACGTGTGTTGTTTCCTATTTTGAGTGTTGCACTTCCCGATACCGCAACCTTAGCTCCAGCTTCAACTGTGTCAGCATAAACCTTACATTCAGTAACATTCTTTTTGACATTAACGGTATACTCTGTTACATTCTGAGAAAACTTAGGTGACAAGCTTCCTGCACTCGGTCTTAAATATTTAAGGTTAGCATTGCTTGAAAGTGTTACATCCTTAACGGTCAATGTTGCAGAAGCTGCAACATCAGTATCCACAGGGGGAATACCCGAAGATACTAGTCCACTAATAGAAACTGTACATGAACCTGCTTTTTTTGCTTTAAATGTCAACTTGAATGTCGTACTATTTGCTCCATTCAAACCATCTTTTGGAAAGATATTAAATAATCCTGCTCCTCCACTTTCAGCACCTGAAACGTAGGTCAGCACCTCTTCGTTGTAGCTGCCTTTTATATCGGCGTCGTACATTTCATTTGCAGACACCGTTATTGATATATTCACTGTATCTCCTACCGATACAGTTTGCTTAGAAAATGCAATACTTGCACTTCCTGCAGCAAGAGTATTAAATGAAAACATACTTAAGCACAAAGCTAACAAAACTACTGTACTTAAAACTATTTTAGATATCTTTTTCATATTTTTTCATTCCTTACTGAATTGTATATTTACCGAGCAAATGAAGTCTGACAGTAGACATATCACTGACCGTTATTTTACCGTCATTGTTAACATCTGCTAAATTAAATGCTGACCCACCAATAGAATATTTACCAAGTAAATGAAGCCTAATCGTGGACATGTCACTAACCGAAATCTTTCCGTCACCGTTTATATCTCCCTTGCCCTTAACCTGACTTGTTCCGCCCGAAACATTTGCATTGCCTTTATTAATATAAAGCGTGCAGTTCTGGTCAGCGTTAACATTAATTGTATAATCATTATCGTAACCCGACTGAGAGCGTACCTTTAAAACAACCTTATTGTCTCCCGCTTTCAAAGGAAATTCAAGGGCACAGTTTATAGATGCAGTACTTGGTATGCTAACATCAATAATCGTATCCCCTGTTACATGCAAATCGTAATTATAGGTATATCTGTAAAACGAAGGAGTGAGACCGCTTACCGAAATACTGTTGAAATAATAGTTATTACATGTATCGTTTTGAACAGGCTTTACACAAGGTGACTCAGGCATATAAAGAAAAATTGGAATTCTAAAAATTAAAGTGAAGTCTTTTTTGTTTCCAAAAAGCTTTTGCAAAAAAGCCCCCTTGTTTCTTGCATCGTGAACAGCCTGTGCATACTGATGTGAGCCACCTCCATGCACATTGAAATCCTGATAATAGTATGTGTTCTGACCTATACTTACATATTTCTTGTATAAATGCTCCGCACCTCCAACGATTGACGCTTCTTTTGTATTCCAACCTTTATCCATGGCGAATTTTAGTCCTCTTTCTATTACAGAGGTTTTTCCGTCTCCGCTTGCGCTCCAGTTAAAGAAATTATAAAATCCTTTGTATATTCCACCTGCTCCTGTATAATTACCCGAAATCAAATCACTTTTGCCATTAACTCCCTGTTCTTGTATGATTTTTGAAGCAATAGCATACGGACTAATTTTCGACTTCTCGCCTGCTTTCAAAATAATGTTTATATATTCATCATTATCCAAAAAAGTTCCTACCACAATGCTTTTGACATCTGCCGCTGTATAGGTCACATCACCATAGTTTTGCATAAGAAACATATAAATCTCGCTTGAATTAAGGAAATTTCTCGGGTCCATATAGTACCTTATAATTTCCCTTGAAGCACCCGTCCAACCACCGTTTTGGTCTATCCACTTATTTTCATCCCATTCGTAAGCCCCCTTACCCATAGACCTCCACGAAATGGGGTGATAACCAATCTGTACCTGCTTTCTCATTTCAACAAGTTGCTGTGAAACGGCACCGTCAAAGCTGTTATTAACATTATCGGGATAAAACCGCCAGTTCGGATACTGAGCATGTAATTCCCTTAAATACGGCTTATAGCTTTCGGGGAAGCCTGCTATCTGGTTTTCAAACGACTGGTTAAAATCATATTGAGGAATTTCATTTATGTAAATACTTGAAACCCAACCCGTAATCCCGTTATAGGTAATATTAAACCATAGGCTTGAACTTACACCGTCGGTTATAGTCTGCCCTACCTGTTCGCTGTTAATCTGAACGGTAGCGCCACCTTCTATTCTTCCCAATCTGTTTGAACTGGTGTTAGGCTTTTCCCTTATATTTAAAACATCTGCCACAACGGTACCTTTTCTTGTTGCTGCAGAAACATTAAAGGAAAATTGAACGAAAATGGCAGATATTAATATTGAAATGATAAGTAAAAACGAGAGTGTTTTTTTAATATGTGTCATACCTTTTTCCTTTCTGTCGGATTGTGCCACATTTTGCAACATACACACTAATTATACTATTTATATTTATTACTGTCAACTTTTAACGCACAATTTCATTAAGTAATTTTTGACATGGAAAAACCTCCTAAAAAGGAGGTTTTTATTATCTTTCTATATACTTTTCGGCA
>JAZONB010000104.1:0-6108 GCA_045654305.1 Acutalibacteraceae bacterium
TAGCTTTCTGTCAGGGTATGCAGTCGGGCGCACCTGTAGACTCCTTTGTTGTGCCCGAGCCTTGGGATATGCCGGGATACACAGACCCCGTAATAATGGCGGCAGGAGCTTTTACCCTTGGAGCTTCAATAGAACTTTCGGCGGACGGCCCCTTGCGTGAGCCGTATGCGGCGTGGATGCAAGGCGGAATCAATTTCCACAGTGCTAAAATGGGAGTGCTTTTGGCAGCACAAAAAATGTTAGATAAAAATGCTTTGGGAGATATATAATGGAACGAATATTTGACGGCAAGGTATATGAAATTTTACCCACCTCAAACGGCGTGATTTTTTCTTATTTTAACGGCGAAAATGACGACGGAACTGTTGATGTGTCCTACAAAATGATTTCTTTTGAAAATCGCCGTATGACCGATATTGCTAAGAACGTTTATATGATTACAAAATTCGGTAACGGCTACAAAGCGGTTGAAAAGCTTTGTGATAACTATATTACCGTAAAGGCGTTGATTTTGCCGGGCGGAAGACTGTTCTTGCTGTTAGAGGACGGAACAGCACATTTGGTCGATGCTGACGGCGAGCTTCTTTGGACCGGAAGCCTTGTCTACAAAAATATGGCGCCAAGTGATATAGTCCTTTTCGGTGAGGGTTTGTGGTGTTGTTATCCCGATGGGAATTTACTCCTTAAATACAGCCTTGTTAATATGAAATATGAGCTAAGAGTAGGCGGTAACGACTCTGTGTTCCAAGGTCCCTGTGATTTGTTTGAGGAGGATAATGTGCTTGTTATCTGCAACAAAAACTCTAAGCAAATTCAAAGATTCAACCCCGAAAATTACGATGTACTGGATTATGAAACCTTTGAGGAGGAACTGCTCCAATACGCCAATGTCGGCGGTCACAGATTTGTGATTTTGGAATCGGGGTTATATGTGATTTAATGCAAATATAAAAAAACAAAGGCAAGGTTTAAACCTTGCCTTTTGTTTTTATTCATCTGTTTCGAAAAGATTAAGTTGTTTATAAATCTGTTTTCTTCGCTCGGCATTTTCTAAACTGTAAGTTATGTTGGGCATTTTTCGTTTGCCTGTTATAATTCTAAAAGAAAACCTTGAACCTATAAAAATAAATCCAATAGGTTTTAAAAATTTATATTTGTTTAAAAATGCAAACTGCGTTAATGCCGCGGAATTCATATTGGATATTATTTGCAAAAACTTTGATTTTTTTATTCCGTTTTTGCCACGGGACGAGATAGCAGTTCCCTGAAAAACTCGGTTTCTGTCCTTGCTGCCAAAATTTCCGCCCTCGAATATATCGGCAATAAGGTCAGAACAAAGTTCATCATCTACTTTTCCCATAAATGGTTTATATTTAATCCCCAAGTATTTATGAGCCAAAAAGCTTAATATTTGAGTGAATTTCCAAAGACCGCAAGCGGTTAACTTTTCTTTGAACAGCTTTTCGAAGTCCTCATTTTCTAAACTGTCAACAAAAGCTGCCCAGTCGCACAGGTGTCTAAGGCCAATCCCTTCCGACAGCATATGGTGATATATATGCATGAGACTAATTAGCCCGTGATGGAAATGGTGTGGTTTTATAAACTGATTTCCGCTTATATCTGCTGTTTCGCTTTTTTCGAATATATCTTCTAAATAGCTTTTAATTAACTCGCCGGCATTTCCCTCGGGCATACCCGCCGGCTCAAAATGCATTTCGAAATGCATTTTTTCTTTTTTATAAGCGATATGACATATATGTTCGTCACCGTTTAAAGGAGCAAATCCCTCATTTCTTAAAATCTCTGCAGCTTTTTCGAAATCTTTTGCATCCACAAGAAAATCCACATCGCCCATAGTTCTTATTATGGGGTCGGGATAATATACCGCCGATGAACTGCCCTTTAATACGCAGTAGTTAATATTGTTTTCACTCATCAGGCGGTGAAGGTAATTGTGGTTAGAATGAATGGCAAGATTGTTTTTTAAATAATTCATCGCAAGCGAAAACCATTTTTCTACAAAGCTGTTTTGGGCAGATTTAGTAGTGTCCACACTATTGAAAATCTGCAGAACCACAGCCTGCGATTTGCTTTCCTCATAAATGCTTTTCAAATCGGCATCTTCTGAAAGTGAATATTTTTCTTTTCTAAACGATGCCGAGAGAATATCTAATAATATTTCTTGTTCTTTTTTTAATACCATTATTTATTATCCTATTCTCCCTTGAATACCTCATCTAATATCTTTTTTGTATCTTTGCCGAAAAGCGGTCCATGAGCAAGTTGGACTACATTTATTCCGCCGCTTGACATATTTGCTTCTACCAGTACCGGTTCTGCACAGTTGTCAATTGTGAAATCCCAAGAAACTAATCTAAACTGAGGGATTTGATAATGAATTTCTTTAACAATCTTCTGTATTTTTTCAAAGGATGGAATTATATACCCTTCAAATTTCACATTTGAATCGGGATGAATTTGAATTTTTTCTCCGTTGCTCTTATATGCCCACTCACCTAATCTGCCGTCATTATCAATGTTGCAAGTAAGCCCTCCGGAGCTTATATTATCAACCTTTGAACCGCCGGAACCCATCCTTAATACGTTTGCATAAATTTTAACACCATCATTTCCCAAATACGATACGGTTCTGATTGTGTTAATACACGACGGATTAATCCTTGACATATCCGGATGAGGTTTAATTGCTTTTTGAATTATGATATCTTCTTTTACATTATTAACTATTTTCAAAAAAGAATCTTTATTATTAACAGAAGTATCAAAATGCCACACGCCAACGCCGCCACCACAATCAACTGCTCTCTTTATAAAACATTCATTCTCAGAAAAAACGGAATCCCATACATCTAATAGCGTTGCAGGAGTCGTTTCATTTCCTAAAAACCAAAAACCATTGCGTCTTTTACAAATAGTTTCAGGTTGTTTAACATTATGAAAAATAGTATCATATAAAGCTTTATTATCAAAAATCAAAGCGGTTTGATGGTCGTTGTAATACATATCAACATAATTATAATATAAATCGTCTGGCAGATACTCGTCATGGTATTCTCCACGCTTTTCGGTATAAAAATTATGATATATCAAAGAAATATTTTTATAGTCCGAATAAAAGCTTTTAGCTGATTTTGTCTGTTCTCCAGACAGCACCCATGTATTTGTATTACGTTTTTTATCGGATTTTACTACCCTCTTGAGATTAAATCTTCTCAGAAAAATATATACCCATTTATAAAATTTCCTGAATTTTAATATCAAGTTTCCCATGTTACAATCCTTTCTGCATAATATCTTCTGTTATGAATTTGATTTTCTCTTGATAATTTTTAAAATATATCTTTTTTCTTCTCTGCTAGCGCCAATAAAATATATAATGACTGCATATATTGCACAATAAATTATAGCTTCAACACCAAACATAATCCAACTGTTTGCGTTTATCAATTTTCCTATTAAAATCCCAGGCACGGTAGATATTAAAACAGCAGGTAAAATGCCTTTATATGTTTTCTTATAATATGTGTACATATTAATTCCTATCTTCTTATGATAGTAAATGTTAAGAGCTAATCCATATCCGAAAATCAGCGAAAAGACTGTGCCCGCTAAGGCACCGTAAACACCAAACTTTGGGACTGAAAGTACGGTTATAATTGCATTACAAATAGTCGAAAGCATTAAAATCATTGTTTTTCCGTGCAATTTATTTTTTGCTTTCAAAACACTTGTGATTGTGTTTTGAGACAATTCTATTGTAGCCGCAGAAAGCAATATACAGGCAAGAACATACACCGTTTCATATCCTTTGCCTACCCAAATATTTATAAAATCTTTGCCAAAAAGAATGAAACCACTCAATGCGAATAATAGGACCATAAGCTGCATTCTGCTAGGCCTTACAATACTTTCTGTAATCTCGTCATTGCTCGCTCCCGCAAATACGTTTCTGCTTATGGATGGCAAAAAAATCGTAGAAACTGCTGTGGAAAGATTTGAATACATCGTAAAAAGTTGCAAAGCCATTGAATATACAGCAATTGTGGCAGCAGTTGTAAACATACCTAAAACCACATTGTCTACGTTTGAATTAAATTGATTAATTATTGCCTGCATTAAAATCGCAAGGGTAAAAATCCCTGCCTCTTTCGCAACAGACCATTCCCACTTATGAAGTTTAATTCTGAACTTTAAAGCTGATTTTGAAAATAATATATGACATATAAGTACGCAAACCGCTAAAACAAAGTCGACAATAGCAACTATAAAAGCACTTTTTATAAAATATAGCCCTATGAAAATGAGCAAAATTCTGAGACAGACTTTGACTATACTTAAAGTTTTACTGTATATAAACTTTTCATATGCCGCAAACAATCCGTGGAAGGCATGATTAAAAAGCTGTACTGCGGTCGTGCTACATAAAACCATAAAAATTGTTTGGGCATAGCGCATATCTCCGGGGTTAATGGACGCTTGATACATATTTGGAATAAATAAGCAAACAACTGCGGCAATACACAAAACTGCTACTGATAAAACGCCATAAATAACCAGTCCCATAGCGACAAAATTTTCTTTTTCGCGTTGTTTATTCTCAGTATTGTATTTTACAACATATCGGGTTATTGTTCCACCTATACCGAAATCCAGAACCGAAAGATATGAAGCTGTAGATATAAGTAGCTTATAAACACCATATTCGTAGTCACCTAATGTTTTAAGCAAAAACGGTACAAGTAAAATGCCTATAACAATGTCGATAACTATTAAAGAATACGATAAAAATATACCTACTAATTTTTTGTTCATTATGTGTCACCTGATAAGATTCTTATATTCGAACTGTGTGACGGTTTTCTGGCTTCTGCCACAGGCAATTCAGACATATAATTTTCTCCAAACCGTGATTTTAATAATTCATCATATTTCTTTATCGCCATAAATTCACCATCACGAAACGGAAGTTCAATAAACTCCTCATAAATCTCTGATTTCAGCGGTAAAAATTTTTTATTTGGATTACAAATTTCATACATATAACCGGTATTTTTTTTATTATACTTTCTGCAAAATAAATCTACTGATTTGCAAAGAAATTTCATAGGAAGCATCGACAAAATCTTGTAAACTTTCGGTTTTATCCCGTTTTTCCCATACTTCATTTTGAGTTTAACCTTTCTCGCACCGGTAAGCACGCCTACCTGTGAACAGTGCATTTGCAGACTCGTAGGTTTAACATTATCTATCGGGAAAATATCCATAAATATTCCATGATGCATATTTTTAATATGGGTGTATTCGTAATCATAAATTTCAGTACCGTTTAAGCAAAGCTTTGCATAGTTAAGAGGGAATTCCGGCACATTATTGTAAGATTGCAAAAAGAATCTGTTATCCAATTCCTTGGGCGCAACTTTTAAAAATTTAACATACTCTTCTCGGGTCATAATCACATCAATATCATCATCCCACGGAACAAAGTCAGAAAATTTCACAGCACCCATTAAAGTGCCGCCTTCCATAGAATATTTAATATTATGTTTTCTGCATATTCTATCAAACTCAACGAAAATAGAATAAATAAGTTCTTGTAATTCTTTTAACGGAATTTTTTCCATAACTGCCTCATTTGAAAAAATTAATAATATGTCTCTTAATTTTTCTGATAAGTTTTATGAATCGTGGCGGATATATTATTTTCCTGAAAACCATTTCATCATAACTTCTGTCGCAAATGACATATTTCGGGTGTTTTATAGGAAATTCCATTGGCTCTGTAGGCATAAAAAGAACTCTGCCCGGTTTCCAAACAACCGGCTTGGTATTCTCGGTGTGTGTTGAGCCTGTGCCCACGCCTATGTTATGTATCAGGTTTCCTGTAGGAACTATCGACAAATAAGACTGAGAATATTTAATAAAATCGAATTGGTAATCCCAATAATTAACCTTTTTTATCTGTGTCTCTCTTGCGGAAAGTTTCCAGTCTCCAACCCTGAGTTTTCCGACGCGTTTATGCGGAACATCTTTTTTCAAAAGCTCGCGTATGTAAGGGTCCTTAATATCCTTTACATAAAAGTCATATTT
>JAZONB010000105.1:0-5238 GCA_045654305.1 Acutalibacteraceae bacterium
AAAAGTTCAAGAAACCATTCATCAATTAATGATTTTTCTTTATCAGAGAGGTTATCAAACTCTATAGCAGCATACTCCGCCGAACGCCCCATAGAAATACCATAAGTTTCGGGAGAAAAAGCATCGTAAAATATTTTAAACTCTTTTGAAAGAGCATCAAAATCAAATGTCATTTTGAATTCTCCTTTGCGGTGTTCAATGATGCTATTAACATTCTTTTTATTTCTTCTGCAAGTGAAAGCAAACTATCAAAATCATAATCGATTAAACTTGTTCTTTTTAAAAGTTTAAGCCAATAAATACTTTCGCCTGTTTCTTTAAGAGAAATATGTAATTTAGAAATAAAATCAGCCTTGCTGTTACCATAAATCGCTTCATTTATATTTGCTCCCACACTGGTGGCAGAGCGTAGTAATTGTTTTGCAATAGTTGTATCTTTTCTCGTTTTAGAAAATGCCTCATAGAATAAAACAATTTGTGTTGCAAAATTAAGTGATTTTTCGAGTAACGGACTGTTCATTATATTCACCTCTAAATGAATTATATCATAATTCACTCTTTAAATCAACGCTTTGCGTAGCAAAGCACCTTTTCTTTTATCTTTTCTTTCTTATCTTTTATCTGGAAACGACAATTTAAGAGAAGAGAGAAAAACGAAAAGAGAAAAGTTAAAAGAACAAAAAGAAACGACAATCTTCTTGTCGAAAATTGTCGTTTCTTTTTGGCACGCTGAAAGGGATTCGAACCCCCGACCCTCTGCTTAGAAGGCAGATGCTCTATCCAACTGAGCTATCAGCGCATATTGTGATTTCTTCACAACGTTAGGTATTATACCATAAACTAATTTAATAATCAAGTATTTTTTCACTAATTTTTAAAACACTCTGATGCTTATGCATCAGAGTGTTTTTTGACATTATATTTCCTTAGTCCAACCGTAGGTGTCCTCGATTTTGCCCCACTGAATACCTGTTAAGGTATCATAAAGCATTTGAGTAACCTCGCCTATCTCACCGTTGTTGATAGGATACTTAACATCCTTATAGCAAAGCTCGCCAATGGGAGATACAACTGCGGCTGTACCGCAACCCCAAGCCTCTTTGAGGGTTCCGCTCTTTAAAGCCTCATCCAATTCATCAATGCTGAGTAATCTCTCGCTTACCTTGTAGCCCTTATCCTTTAAAACCTCGATACAGGATTTACGGGTAATACCTGGGAGAATAGAGCCGGAAAGCATTGGAGTTACTATTTCGTCACCGATTTTGAACATAACGTTCATAGCGCCGACTTCTTCGATATACTTTCTCTCTACACCGTCAAGCCAAAGAACCTGGCTGTAACCCTTTTGCTCAGCACGCTGACCTGCTCTGTTAGATGCGGCATAGTTACCGCCGCATTTAGCGTAACCTGTACCACCTCTAACTGCACGTACGTCCTCGTCCTCAATCATAATTTTAACAGGGTTAATACCCTCTTTATAATAGCTTCCAACAGGAGAAGCGATTATAACATAGGTTGCATTGTGAACAGCGTGAACGCCCAAAGACTCATCATTTCCGAACATATAGGGTCTTAAGTACAAGGAAGTGCCCTCAGCACTTGGAGTCCAATCCTGTTCGATTTCAACGAACTTGGTAAGGACTTCCATTGCCATATCCTCAGGAATCTGAGGCAAGCACAAACGCTCGGCAGAGTTGTTCATTCTGCGGATATTCTCAATTGGACGGAATAACTGAACTTTTCCGTCTTTACGGCGGTAAGCCTTTAATCCCTCAAAAATCTCGGAGCCATAGTGAAGAACTGTGGAAGCGGGATGGATTGACAAATTCTCGAACGGTACAATTCTTGCATTATACCAACCCTTTTCATCATTCCAGTCCATCATAAACATATGGTCAGTAAAGATTTTACCAAATCCTAAAGTAGAGCTATCTGGCTTTTCTTTAAGAACTTCAGCCTTTGTAAACTTAATTTCCATAATTAGTTCTCCTTTCCTAAGGTTAATGCCTTAAGGTTGAATTCAAGCATATCAGCATGACGTGCAGAAATAACCTTAGAAAGTGCGGCATTGATGCCGTCCTCTTTGAACTCGCCCATTTCAGCCATAACCTTGCCGACAATAATCATATTAGCAAGAGTAGGCATATTATTTTCATTTGCAAGGCCTGTTGCAGGAATATAATGCACCTTAACATCGGTACGTCTAACCTTGCGCTCGATAAGGGTACTGTCAACAAAAATAGTACCGCCCTCTGCAACAGCATCCTCATACTTATCAAGGGAAGGTAAATTCATCGCAACCAAAACATCGGGTTTGGAAACAATTGGAGAGCCGACAGAAGTGTCGCTTATAATTACAGAACAGCTTGCTGTTCCTCCACGCATTTCAGGACCGTAGGAAGGAAGCCAGCTAACCTGTTTATCCTCTGAGAGTCCCTTATATGCTAAGAATTTTCCTGAGAAAAGAATTCCCTGACCGCCGAATCCGGCGAATAAATACTGTGTAGTAGCCATAATTATTCTCCCTTCTCAGCGCTTCTGTCCTTATAAACTCCCAAAGGATAATAAGGAATCATTTTTTCGTCTATCCACTCAAGTGCTTTCTGAGGAGTAAGACCCCAGTTGGTGGGACAACTTGAAATAACCTCTACAAGTGAGAAACCTTTACCGTCAACCTGATTTTGGAAAGCCTTTTTAATAGCTTTCTTTGCAGCCTTAACATTTTTAACATTGTTAACTGCAACACGCTCTAAATACTCTGCACCGTCAAGCTGTGAAAGCATTTCACAAACCTTGATGGGGAAACCGCAATGGTTAACATCTCTGCCGTAGGGTGAAGCCTGAGTTACCTGACCCGGTAAGGATGTAGGAGCCATCTGGCCACCTGTCATACCGTAAATTGCGTTGTTAATAAAGATAATTGTGATATTTTCGTTTCTTGCGGCTGCGTGAACGGTTTCAGCCATACCGATAGATGCCAAGTCACCGTCACCCTGATATGTAAATACAATATTTTCGGGTAATGCGCGCTTTACACCGGTAGCAACTGCGGGAGCACGGCCGTGAGCCGCCTCAATCATATCACAGTTAAAATAATCATAAGCCATAACAGAACAGCCAACGGGAGCAATACCAATTGTTTTGTCCTCAATACCTAATTCGTCCATAACCTCGGCAACCAAACGGTGAACTATACCGTGGGTACAGCCTGGGCAATAATGCAAAGGCACATCTGCCAATGCGTGTGGTTTATCAAATACTACCATTACTTCACACCTGCCTTATCCATTTCTATGATAGCGTCTAAAATCTGTTCAGGTGACGGAATCATACCGCCTGCTCTGTTGCAAAGTGTAACAGGAACCTTGCATTCAGTTGCCAAGCGTACATCCTCAATCATCTGACCCATTGAAAGCTCAACGGAAATAATACCCTTAACCTTATCTGCTGCCTTTTTAAAGGGAGCTACAGGGAAAGGCCAAAGAGTAATAGGACGGATAAGTCCTACCTTTATTCCCCTCTTTCGAGCTTCATCAACAGCATTCTTAGAAACACGTGAAGCAATACCGAAAGCGGCAATGCAAATTTCAGCATCATCCATCATATATTCTTCATACATTGTTTCGTTTTCTTCGATAACCTTGTAACGCTCATAGCGTTCAAAGTTTACCTCTTCAAGCTTTTCGGGAGACAAGAACAATGAGTTTGTAATGTTATGCTCTCTTTCCAAGTTTGTACCTGTGGTAGCCCAAGGCTTTTCGGGAGCATCGTTTACCTTTAAGTCAAGGGACACAGGCTCCATCATCTGACCCATTGTACCGTCAGCCAAAATCATAGAGGTCATTCTGTATTTATCAGCAAGCTCAAAGCCCTTTACTGTAAGGTCAGCCATTTCCTGAACGGAAGCGGGAGCCAAAACTATCATGTGGAAATCGCCGTGCGCTCCACCCTTGGTAGCCTGAAAATAGTCAGACTGAGATGGCTGAATACCGCCAAGACCCGGGCCTCCACGCTGAACGTTCACGATTAAAGATGGCATATCCGCACCTGCCAAGTAAGAAAGACCCTCACCCTTTAATGAAATGCCAGGGCTTGAAGACGAGGTCATTACTCTGTGACCGGTTGACGCCACGCCGTAAACCATATTGATTGCGGCAATTTCGCTTTCAGCCTGTAAAAAACAACCGCCGATTTTAGGCATTCTTTTTGCCATATATGCGGCAATTTCTGTTTGCGGGGTTATGGGATAACCGAAATAATGACGACAGCCGGCAATAATAGCTGCCTCGGCTATTGCCTCATTTCCTTTCATTAAAACCTTATCTGCCATATTTTTCACTTACCTTTCAACCTTGATTATACAGTCGGGACACATTGTAGCGCAGAAAGCGCATGCAATACACGCTTCCTCGTTTACAGCCTCTACGGGATGGTGACCCTTTTTGTTGATTTTGTCCTTAGCTAAAGCTAAAACCTGCTTAGGGCAAGCGTCCACGCAAAGGCCACAGCCCTTGCATTTGTCAGTTTTAAATGTGAGCTTTGCCATAAAAAGCACTCCTTTATGTAAAGTTTAATTTATTTTCTTTTGAAGTTCCAAAGCAAAAAGATTATCTATCTTGCCCGAAAGTTCATCAAACAGCCGTTTATCCACTGAGGTTGCAACCAAAGGCAAATCAGTCGCCTTTGACACCGCCTTAGCATATTCAACCGAGTTTAAAACATCTTCCGCAGTGGTTTCAACACCTAAGTTAGAATTGTTTATAATTCCTGTAAACTTAAATTTACCTGCAGTTTCTATTTCGTTCATTACCTCTAATGTAGACTCGACATCGGGAGTTAACGGACGGTATTTATTGATTACTAAATACGCCTCATAATCACCCTCAGCCATAATTTGAGAAGAAATTCTGCCTAAAGCTAACGCTCCTCTGTCGTCCCCTCCAACATCGATTACCGCACGAACGGTTTTGTCATCGGTCAGGGAATACATATCCTGAGGAAGTGCCGGAATGTCGACATTACTGCCTGCATACTCAGAAGCAATAAGCCTTATTCCCTTTTCTTTCAATTCCTCTGCACTGTCCTTTGTGCGGAAATACGGATTTACGATATCCAAATCAGCAATAGCAACATTGTCATAGCTATTCGCTATTTCATACGCCATATTAAGGGCTATATTCGTCTTTCCGCTTCCGTAATGACCGCAAAGCAATGTTATTCTTTTATATTTCATAATTA
>JAZONB010000106.1:0-2946 GCA_045654305.1 Acutalibacteraceae bacterium
AGGACAACTTGATACAAAACACCTGACAACAAGTTATATTTAATTCTGTTATCTTTTGTTGCCATCCTAAGCTCACCTCCATTGTTTATCTTAATTGTTTATACTCTGTTTTCTATATAATCTTCTGTTGCGTTTTCTCTATGTATTACCTTAGCAGGATTTCCAATCACAATACTGTGAGATGGAACATCAAAATTTACGAAGGTCAAAGGTGCAATCATTACATCTTCGCCAATTTTTATATTACCTACAACAACCGAGTTCGTTCCGATCCAGCAATTACCGTCAAACGTTGGTGCACCGCATCGCAAACCACGGTTTTCATAGCCTATGGTTACTCCCGTGCCTATATTCATATTTTTTCCTAAGACTGCTTCCGGGTGTATAATAACTCTACCGGTATGACCTATATAAAATCCTTCGCCGATTTTTGTCCGTGCCGGAATTTGTATCTGGGTTTTATAAGACATAAGTTTAAGTTTAACTGTATAGTATAATTTCAAAGGCTTGAATTTACATTTTTCTGCCTTTCTGAAAAGCGCAATATACTTAAGCTCTGTTGGTCTTAAAAGTCTTTTAATAAAACTTTCGCCCTTTTCTCCATAGTATCTGTATAAATCCTTTGAAAACTTATCATTCATAATTTATCTTCCTTACGGAGCTTTTTTCTCCAAAAATATTTTTCTTGTAACAAAATTGTATATCGGAACAAAAACAAGAGCAAAAGCCTTAACCCAAAGATAGTATGCGGTCATTATTTCTGTTCCAAGCCACATTATAAATTGATTTAATAAAAGTCCGCCAATGCTAAGAGCAACAAACACTATAAATTCTTTTACCTTACTGTTTTCACTACCCTTAAAAACAAATAGCATACTTAAAATGTAATTTGCTATAACTGATACAGAGAAAGCTACCGCCGATGCTACAAGAACATCAACGTGCATAAATTCTTTCAAAAGCATCAGCACAGCCAAATCAATCAGGGTTGCAATTACACCGACAATGCCGAATTTAATCAGTTGTATTATGAGTTTTTTCACTTATCTTCACCTTTTAAATCTTTTTCATATATTCTTTATAAAAAATTTCCGCAGATGCCACAGGGAGTGCTTTTGAATAATACCACCCCTGAATATAATCACAGTCGCTTCTTGATACCAAAGTGTTTTGTTCTTCTGTTTCAACACCTTCGCATACAACTTTAAGATTAAGATTGTGTATTAACGATATAATTCCCAAAAATAGTTTTTTTCCGCTTTCTTTTTCAGAGAGCAGAAGAACTTCTCTGTCGATCTTTACTATATCGATGGGATACTCACCCAAACTTATCAATGATGTATAACCACTACCAATATCATCTAACGCAATGCGAAATCCCAGTTCCTTCGCCTTTATGATATTATCTCTTGCAACATCTAAGTTTTTCTCGATAGCATCTTCGGTAATTTCCATTATCAGTTTGCTTCTGTCAAATTCGTACCTTTCTGCAATATCTTTTATTTTGGCAACAAAATCCTTTTCGGATATAGTGATTCGCGTAAAATTACAAGATATTGTAATCTCATTAAAATCTGTGTCACCCCATTTACTTAGCTTATCACAAACACTTTCAAACATATAATAGTCGAACTTGGTTATCAATCCGGATTTTTCCATTAAACCTATATATTTTCCGGGCATAATAACTTCACCCTCTGATGTTTCCCATCTTGATAAAGCCTCACTTGATACAATTCTCTTGGTTTTGTTGTCAACAATAAATTGGAGATGCATCTTAAACTCTTTATTCTTTAATCCATATCTTATTTTGTTAAGAAGAAGCTTCTCGTTCGTGCGATTCTTTATGCCAGATAAAAAGTCAATTAAATTTTTAAAAAAATTCTTATTCATTTTTCATACCTCATCTTTTTTATATTATTGCGATATAACATGTAAGGTGCGGTTTTTATGTAAAAAAACAAAAAGAGCTGCAATAATCAAAAGTCTATATCTCGACCTTGTATCATTGCAGCTGGACTGGCATAGTTTAAAACCTTAGCCTCTTTGCTTTGCGTCACCGACTTTCACCGATTTTGCTAAATATTGAACTTAAATAAGTTTACCACAATGAACTGACTTTGTCAAGCAATCTTTTGATCTCTGGCAAAAACCCAAAGTGTATTATTTACAGAATTTTCTGCATCACTTAACTTATAAATACTAAGGATTACAGTTTCTCCGTTAGTCTTTTTATATGTAATTCTGGGGGTATTACCTTCCAAAAGCTGTCTTTTCAGAGCCTCATAATTCAAAAAGTTCATAATTGCTCTGTGGAACTCGGGTGCAACAGAATCATCTATATACTTAGTTAAAAGGTTAGAAAAATGTTCTTCATTTTCATTATAACCAAGATAGGCAGGCATTAAAATACGATGCGCCTTGTCCGTATCTAAGTCTACACGATATATCCCATTATAATTTTCTTTCAGAATAGAAATCATCGCATCAATTTCAAGTATGCCTGTTTTCACATGGACGTAACCTTTGTCATCTGTATGTGAGGCATTTTTCTTTTCTTTATCCTGATAATATTGAGCCTTTGCCTCATACATTCTAATTTCGGCTTCGCGAACCATTTCTTCACAGTTTGTGTTTCGATTTCTGTGGGATGTACCAATAGCAACATGGTAGTCCCTTGTTTTTATTTGCTGTGCAAAGGTTTCGATGCTCTGTTTAATAGTTTCTTGTGGAATTTTCTTTGCAAATACTAAAAATTCATCGCCACCCATACGGTAAATGTACTGACCATAGAACACTTCCTTCAAGGAATTTGCAATATAGATAAGCATTTCATCGCCTGCGGCGTGTCCGTATTTATTGTTCCTGATATGAAGCTCGTTAACATCAATATAAATGCAGGAAAAGTCTTCCGGTTTTTCTTCGTCAAAAACGAGAATATCTTTT
>JAZONB010000107.1:0-3690 GCA_045654305.1 Acutalibacteraceae bacterium
AGCAGTTGGTGGGGTATGGAAAGTGCCAACACAATAGCCCACATGGGCGGTGAAGGGCTTGTCCATCCTTGCTTCCTTTATGAATCAATTTGGTGTTTGTTAGGTGTTCTTGTTCTTCACAAACTAAGTCTCAAACGCAAATTCAGCGGACAGATTATACTAAGCTACGGCGTTTGGTATGGTCTCGAAAGAGGATTTTTAGAGCTCATTAGAACCGACAGCTTAATGTGGGGCAGAATTAGAATTTCCTCTTTACTTTCCTTTGCACTTTGTATCACTTCAGCGATTTTACTATTTATTTTTTACAAAAAGGCATCAAAAGAAAGTACCGAGGAATACGATACAGTATTTGCTAATCCGAACGAAACAGGAGAAACAGAAGATGAGTAAAATAATTGACGGTAAAATTATATCAGCCTCGGTTAAAGAACGTGTTAAAGCCGAGGTACAGGAATTAAATAGTAAAGGTATTTCGGTAGGCTTAGCGGTAATAATAGTTGGCGAAGACCCTGCTTCAAAAGTATATGTTGCCAACAAGAAAAAGGCTTGTGAGGCTTTAGGTATCGTTTCCGAGGAATATGCGCTACCCGAAAGCACCACTAACGAAGAACTTTTATCTTTAATTTATGAATTGAATCACAAGGATTCAATTAACGGCATTTTGTGTCAGTTACCACTACCAAAGCATTTAGACGAAAAACTTATTATCAATTCTATTGACCCCGAAAAAGATGTTGATGCATTTCATCCCACAAATGTAGGAAAAATCATGATTGGTGACTACTATTTCCTCCCCTGCACACCTGCAGGAGTTATGGAAATGTTAGCTTTTGAGGGTATTGAAGTCGAGGGTAAAAACTGCGTTGTAATAGGACGCTCAAACATAGTGGGCAAGCCTATGAATATGCTTTTGCTCCACAAAAACGGAACTGTTACTATCTGTCATTCGAAAACGAAAAATCTTAAAGAAATATGCAAAAACGCAGATATTTTGGTTGCCGCTGTGGGCAGACCTAAGTTTGTTACCGCCGATATGGTAAAGATAGGTGCAGTTGTTATCGATGTCGGTATCAATCGTGTTGACGGTAAGCTTTGCGGTGATGTGGATTACGAAAATGTCGCACCTCTGTCCTCTGCTATAACTCCAGTACCTGGCGGTGTAGGTCCGATGACCATAGCTATGCTAATGCAAAACACGCTTACCGCCGCTAAGAAACAAAATAATTTAATTTAAACGGTGAGAAACTTGAAAAAAATCATTATAGCACTCTTACTTTGCTTGATTTTTATAGCGAATGTATCAGCGCTGACCATTGACCAGATAACCCCAGATAAAGAATTTATAATTTATTCTGCCGACCCTGAGGGTGTAGCTAAAGCATTAAATACAGATACTGCCTCTCTCGAAAAAAAGGTTGAGGAGCAAAATATAATTTATCTGGCAGTTAACAAAAAAAATACAAAACAGATTAAACTCACCTGTACTGAAACAGAGTTTTCAAAAACGGTTGGTAATCTTTCGAATTTATCCGACTCAAGTATTAAAAGTTTACTTCCGGATATTACGGGACGGGAAAGTGTTAAAGGCAAGCTTGTTTTAAAAAACAATCAAAAATATGTCAATATAAATCTTTTGTCAGAGGATGACGGATATATTTTAACACAGTATTTCACCGTAAAAGACAAAAAGCTTTATACCCTGAGTTTTTATACAGATAAAAACGTTTCCACCGACTATATTAAAACCGCCTTTTCTACTACAACCGAAACAGATGACAGAGTAGCAAACATTAACTCAGTTCCGAAAAGTTTCAAAATTGCCGTTATTTGCGGAACGATAATTTTTGGACTTGCATTTGTAGCCGTTCTTATTTCAATTATTCTTGACTTAATAAAATCTAAAAAGCGTGATTAAAATCACGCTTTTTTTATTGACATTTATGAATTTTAAGCTATAATAAAAGTGTATCATTTGAGACAGTTGAGGTTATGCCGTGTTAAAAGATATTTTTTTATTAAAGGGTTTAAATGAAAACGAAAAACAGAAAGTTATTTCTATGTTTTCAAAATCCTCAAAATTTAAAAAGGGCGATGTGATATACTCCGCCAATACCTTTAAATCTGCTTTGGGAGTAATTCTTAACGGCACCGCTTCCGCCACAACCGAAAATTCTGACGGCTTCTTTAAAAAAAGTTTTACAAAAGGCAGTGTTTTCGGAGCGGCGGCAATTTTCGGAGACGGCGGTGCATATGTCAGCCAAATCATTGCACGCACCGACTGTGAGGTTTTGTTTATAGCCGAAACCGTTTTAAAGAAAATCTTTGCTCTGTATCCTCAAACCTCACTTAATTACATTTACTTTTTATCGGACAAAATCAGATTTTTAAACCAAAAACTCAATATGATTTCCAGCCCCTCTGCAGAGGACACCGTTTATAAATACTTAATTGAAAATATGAACGATGACCACATAGTTTCCCTATCGGTTAGTATGTCCTTGCTCGCTAAAATGTTAGGTCTCTCTAGGGCAACGCTCTACCGCAGTTTTGACGCTTTAGAAAGCAAGGAAAAAATCATAAAACAAAATAATGAAATAAAGGTGATTTAAAATGAAAAAAATTCTAAGTATCTTATTAACTCTTATGTTGCTATTCGGTCTTACCGCTTGCGCTGACGCACAAAACGAGAGCAGTACACCTGAAAACACAGCTCCCGTAAAATGTACTGTTTACGGTATTTCAGGACCTACCGGTATTGGTCTTGTTAACCTTATGGAAAATTCAGCAAATGGCAAAACAAAACTTGATTATGATATAAAATTAGCGGCTGACAATCAGGAAATCATTGCAAAAGTTTCTAACAAGGAAGCTGACATTGCCGCAGTTGCCACAAATGTTGCCTCTACTCTTTACAATAAAACTAATGGCGGTATCACCGTTCTTGCTGTTAACACAGAGGGTGTTTTAGCCGTTGTTGCTAAAGGTGATACAATAAAATCCCTTAAAGATTTAAAGGGCAAGACTGTTTACACAACAGGTCAGGGTGCAAACCCCGAATATATTATCACTCATTGTTTAAAAGAAAACGGATTAACTGTCGGTACTGATGTTAATCTCCAATTTGTAGCACAGCCTCAGGAGCTTGTTGCAAAGGCTACAATGGAAAATCAAATTGTAATAGCTCCCCAGCCCGTTGCAACTATGATTACAGTTAAAGACACTGCTGCTAAAATCGTTATTGATATGAACGACGAGTGGAAAAAGGTAAGTAACACCGACCTTGTAATGGGTTGTGTTATTGCAAATAACGACTTTATAAAAGCTAACCCCGAGGCTGTTAAAACATTCTTAAAGGAATATAAAGCTTCCATAGAAAAGGTAAACAATGATATTGATTCTGCCGCAACGCTTTGCGAAAAGTACGGCATTGTTTCCCCTGCTCCCGCCGCTAAAAAAGCTATTCCTTACTGCCACATTGTATTCCAAAGCGGTAAAGAACTAAAAACTAACCTCTCGGCATATTTAGAATTCTTATTTAGTAGTAATCCTCAGTCCATAGGAGGTAAACTCCCCAATGATGCTTTCTACTACAACTAAAGGTAAAGCTCTAATCAAAAAAATTGCTGTACTGTTATTTTGGATAATCATATGGCAGATATCGGCTCTGATTTTTAATAACGAAATACTTTT
>JAZONB010000108.1:0-2660 GCA_045654305.1 Acutalibacteraceae bacterium
AGTACTCTTTTTACCCTTATGTTTATCACCGGATTTTTTGCGGTCTGGCTTTTTTTCTTTGTCGCTTCTATAAAGCGGAATTTTTAAAAAGCTTACCTTGAATTTAAAATCATCCGTATACTCCAAATCCACAACAACGGGGATAAAAAGCACACTCAAAACAATTAACAGTATTAAGGTGAAAAGATTTAAAAAAATCAATTTTAATTCTCCTCTGTTGTCATTTCAAGCTGTTCTCCCACGTCACTTACAGCATTTTCATTTTTTGGAAGCTCAGGCAACTCGGACAAATCGGAAATACCGAAACAACGCAAAAAGTTTTTGGTTGTGCCGTAAAGCAAAGGCTTACCGGGAAGTTCCAGTCTGCCCTGTTCCTCAATAAGTCCCTTTTCCACAAGGGTAGAAACAACGCCCGAACAGTCCACACCTCTTACCTGCTCGATAAAGGATTTGGTTACAGGCTGATTATATGCCACAACAGCCAAAACCTCCAATGCCGCCGAAGAAAGTGGTGTTCTGCGCCTTATATCAAAAGCCTTTTTGATATACTCGGCATACTTTTCCTCGCTTGCCATCTGGTAGGTGTTTTCAAGCCTTACTATTACAATTCCACGGTTGTTTGTTTTATATTCATCAGCCAACATATCGGCTGTTTTAACAACCTTTTCGGGTGTGATTTCAAATGTCTGAGCCAAACGCTCAATGCTCATAGGCTCTCCCGAAGCGAATAGCACCGCTTCAAAGGCTCTTACTAATTCATTATTGTTCATTCTTTTTATGCCCCTTAATAAGTGTGATTTCCATATCCTCGCCCTCGCCCTCAATCTTAACACGGTTAGCCTTGCAAAGCTCGAGAACAGCTAAAAAGGTAGCTACAAGCTCGGAACGGCTTGTTGCGGTCTTGTAAAGCGAACTAAGACTCTTTTTACCGCCTGTGAAAAGATTGCGGATAACAAACACAATTTTGGTCGATACGGCAACTATTTTCTTTGCCACGATTTTTCTGAACGGAGCGTCATTCACGGGCATTTTTCTTTTGCCTCTACCCACCGCAGAAAGATATGCTAAGTACATATCCTCCTTTTCGTGAATCAGCTCATAGGTCTTGTCAAAATCATATTCACAAGGACGGCGTACGAACTTATCAAAACCGCTTTGCATTAAGGACAGCTTTTTAGCCATCTGCTGACATACTAAGTATTCAAGGAGCTCCCCTGTAAGTTCTTCCTTGAGCTTTACAACATCCTCGTGTTTCGGAAGCAAACTGACCGTTTTAATATACAGCAAACGGGAAGCCATCTCCAAAAAATCGCTTCCTATTTCCATCTGGTCCTCTTCTAATAGTCTTATCTGCTCCATATACTGGTCGATAAGCTCTAAAAGGGGTATGTCATAGATATTAAGCTTGTTTCGGGCAATTAACTGCAAGAGCAGGTCCAAAGGACCCTCAAAGCCCTCAAGCTTGTATGATAATACTGTTTGTGACATAAGTCTACCTCTACATAAAAATACTGAAAATGCCGTTACATACAGCATCGATTAATCCGATAACTAAGTTCGATAAAAAGTTTATCGGCAAATCTAAAACATTGGTGAAAAGTAAAAGTAAGAACCCTAAGTATATATATCTTTCATACCGCATAATTTTATAGTATGTCCTGTCAGGCAGTACAGAAGTTAAAATTCTTGAGCCGTCCAAAGGAGGTATGGGTATAAGATTAAATACCGCCAAGGATACATTTATATTAACTACAAATCTACAAAACAAACCAATGTAAAACACAAGGTTTGAATCTGTCGGTAATGACATAAAAAGATACGCTAAAACATTAAATATAAACGCCATTATTATATTAGATAAGGGACCCGCCAAGGCAGTTATTGCCATATCCCTTTTCGGGCGTCTGAAATTAAAGTGGTTGACCTGAACAGGTCTTGCCCAACCGAAACCGAACAGAATAATAAACAAAGATCCGACATAATCAATATGAGCAAATGGGTTAATGGTGAGTCTGCCCTGCCAACGCGGTGTATTGTCACCGAGCTTTACAGCCGCAAAGCCGTGAGCATATTCGTGAATCGGCAATGTTAAAAAGATTACCACCAAACTCGAAATTATATAAATTAAGGCACTTGTAAAATCAAACTGACCTCCGATTAAATTGCTAAGCACTATATATCACTCCAAAAGTATACAATAATCCAATATAATTAATATAATTATACAATACTTTAAGGATAATTACAAGGGGAATTTAACTGTACTGTATATGGGACACCTATTGTTTTAGAATAACAATATAAATTAAAGAAAAAACACTTGACAAACGCCTGATTATGGTATATAATTCAAATATCGAACAAGTGTTCGGGAGGAATTGAAATGACATTTACACAAGTCTTAACCACAATTTTCGAGATATGCATGGTAGTTACACTCTTTTGGTGCTTCTTCCATGAAGACCGTTTAATCGCCTTTGAAAAAAGGCTTTTTGCGCTTGTTCGCCGTCGCCGTTTAAAGGTTGTTCACGCCCCTTGCAGACAAGCCAAGACAGTTAAATTATAAATTCAATATAATATAGTACGAGCACCTCGGCATATATAGTACCGAGGTGCTTTTTTATGAGATGCTTAGTAATAACAAAAAAACAGTTAATGCT
>JAZONB010000109.1:0-9855 GCA_045654305.1 Acutalibacteraceae bacterium
CAGATTGTAAATATCGACGGCAGAGGTAACCGCGTTGCCTCTACCCTTTACGGACACAAAAAGGTGTATTTTGTAGTGGGAAAAAATAAAATTGCACCCTCGTTCGAGGATGCAATGTGGAGAGCAAGAAATATTGCGGCGCCTAAAAATGCCCAAAGGCTTAATATGAATACCCCTTGCGCCGTTAAGGCAGATAAATGCTATGACTGTTCTTCGCCCGACCGAATTTGCCGTGGCTTTGTAACACTTGAAATGCCTCCGATGGATATGGAAGTTGAAATTATTTTAATAAATGAAGATTTAGGATTTTAAATAAAAAATGCACCGAATATTCGGTGCATTTTTTTAATCCTTTGATTTGTAGTAAAGTCTGCAATGGCAATATCCCTCAAAATCAGGGTCGGCGATTTGTCTTTTAAATTCCTCGCACATACATTTATTCTCGGGTAATTTCCCTAATTTGCACGGGCAAAATCCGTCTTTCTTTTTAAGACCTTCTCGGATTTTCTCAACAATTTCTTTATTTTCGTTTAGTTTAACCGCCATAAACGTTCTCCTTAGTTTAATTCTGCAATGGTAACTCCGTTTTCGCCCTCACCAAAGGTACCAAGACGAAACGCCTTAACCGCTTTATGCGACCGTAAATGTGTCTGAACGCTCTTTCGTAAAACTCCTGTTCCCTTGCCGTGAATAATCCTTATTGTTTCAAGTCCTGAAACAACAGCATTATCTATATACTTATCAAGCTCTAATAGTGCCTCATCTGATGCCATGCCTCGAATGTCAATTTCACCCGAAACCTGTCGGTTAGCTCTTGACATCATACCAGTTACCTTACGTGTCTTCTTCACTTCGGTGGATGGGGCATTTTTACGTTTTAGCCTTAAATTTTCAAATGACACCCACATTTTTATTGAGCCTGACATTACATAAGCCTGTCTTTTATCGGGTTTAACATCAATAACGGTTGCATCTCTGCCAAGGTCGGCAACAATTACAATATCGCCCTTTTGAACGCTTGTAACTGCCTCGCCGCCTACCTTGTTTTGCTCTACGGGATTTGCGGTATCCTCAAGCTCATTCAAGGTCGTTTTATACCCTTGCCTTGCTTTATCAAGTAGCTTTGCAGCATTTTCGGCATTGAGACTTTTCTTGATTTCCTCAAGTTCATTCAAGAGCAAAGATGATTTATAACGGGCAATTTCAATTATATTATTTGCCTTATCTCTCGTGGCATCCATCAACTTCTTTTGAGCCGCTTGGTTTTCAAGTTCAAGCTGTTCTGCCCTGTTTCGTGATTTTTCAAGCTCGATTCTAAGTTTTACAGCCTTTTCCCTTTCGTGTTCGGCATCTAATCTTGCCTTTTCAAGGGTTGCTACCACTCTTTCAAACCTTGTATCATCGTCACTAAGCTGTGCCTTAACGTTATCAATAAGGTCAGCGGGCATACCTAAACGCCGAGAAATAGCAAATGCATTAGAGCGTCCTGGGAGTCCTAAAATCAGTTTATAGGTAGGCTTTAGAGTCGCAACATCAAATTCACATGACGCAATTTCAACACCCGCTGTATCAATAGCATACGCCTTGAGTTCGGGATAGTGTGTTGTCACTAAAACCCTTGTTCCAAAAGCCGAAAGACGCATTAAAATACCCTTAGCCAAGGCAGCACCCTCAATAGGGTCAGTGCCCGCACAAAGCTCATCTAAAAGCACTAAGGAATCATCATCCGCATTTTCAAGAATTGAAATTATATTAACAATATGAGATGAAAATGTAGAAAGCGACTGTTCAATACTCTGCTCGTCACCAATATCAGCAAAAACTTTACTAAATACAGCGACATTACTGCCGTCATCTACGGGGATTAACAAACCGCACATTGTCATAAGGGTTAACAAACCAACCGTTTTAAGGGTTACGGTCTTACCGCCCGTGTTAGGTCCCGTAATAATAATCGAATTGAACTCTTTTCCAAGTTCAACAGTAATCGGTACTACCTGCTTATAATTTATAAGCGGATGCCTTGCATTTTTAAGATAAACCTCGCCTTTGTCATTGATATTGGGAATTGTCGCTTTCATTTTATACGCCAATTTTGCTTTAGCAAATATTAAATCAAGTTCAACAACACAGTTGTATGAAGAAATTATACTATCCGCAAATGAGCCCGCCTCAGCAGAAAGCTCTGCTAAAATTCGGTCAATTTCCTCTTGCTCTTGAAGCTTTAAAACCCTTATTTCGTTATTGGTTTCCACTACCGACATTGGCTCCACAAAAAGTGTTGAGCCGGTCGATGAAACATCGTGAACAATTCCCGAAAGCTGACCTTTGTTTTCAACCTTTAAAGGCACCACATATCTGCCGTCACGCTGTGTAACAATAGCTTCTTGCAGATATTTTGCTGTGTTCCCACGCACAATTTTTTCAAGAATATCCTTGATTTTCTCTGTGCGAGACAAGATTTTTCGGCGAATATCGTAAAGCTTCTGAGAAGCATTATCGGAAATCTGATTTTCACCCTTTATCGCAAAGGTGATTTTATCCTCTAAATACCTATTAGGAAATAAACCGTCAAAAAGATAATCTATTGTGGTCTCCCCGATATTAAGGCAGTCCTCACGCCATGCTTTAAGGCTCCTTATAACCCTTAATGTCTCTGCAATGTCTAAGAGCTCTGCCGTTGATAAAACAGCAGATGCGGCGGCTCTGCGAAGCTCGGACGCAACATTTACAGCTCTGCCAAAAGATGGCGCCTGATATTTTGCCATAAATAAGTATGCATCGCTTGTTGCGTTTAACGCTCCCGAAACTTCACCTATAGCTATCGAAGGTGTGATTTTCAAAGAGCGTTCTTTACTGTCTTCTAAACTTGCCTCGTTAGATAAAAGCAGTAAAATTTTATCTAACTCTAATATCTTGGTTGTTTTTTCTATGTTATACACTTTCTTCTCCTAAAAATTAGTGATAGAATGGTAAAAATCTAAAGTATGAAAATGATAATCAGTTTGAAATATTAAATATTTTTCAGTGATTTTAGAAAGAGTAACAGCGCTTTTTTCGGGCACCTGAAAAGAGTATAGTTTTGAAAATTCAGAAAACGAAATATGCCGTAACGCTGAAAGGGTTGTCCTATCAAGGGGAATCAGTCCTTCGAAATTTTCGGTACACTCTCGGCATAAAAGCGAGCCATTTTCTAAATTTAAAAACATAATATCGTCTTCAAATTTACCGCACTCTTCACAAGCCAAAAGGTCAGGTCTGTAACCCGAAATCACAGCAATTCGAAACTCAGTTATTGCCTTTATTAGCGGCGGAAATTTCTTTTCCTTTGTTAAGAAATGCAACGAATTTAAAATAAGTCTTAAAAATTCGGGATTAGGATTCATAGACTCAACAAAAACAAAAGACAGCTCACAGAAATACTGACAAAGTGCTAATATTTCAACATCCATTCCCATAGTAAAAAAGGTTGAAATTATCTCTGCCTCGTTAATTCTGTAATGCTCGCCTTTACGGGTGATGGCGAAAGAAGAATATGTAAGAAGCGAGCAAGCTCCTGCCCGCTTCGATTTTATGCTTTTTGCCCCCGAGGCATACGCCTTAATTATACCGTATTCTTTGGTAAAAATAGTAACTAATCGGTCATTTTCCCCCACATTCAGTTCCTTTATTACCAAGCCTTGTGTTGTAAAACGAGTTTGTGTTTCCGCCAAATATTTCCTGCTCCTTACAAGAGTTTACATAGGTTAAATAATCCTCAACCTTGCCCGATTTTATAAACCTTGTCCAATTATCATCTAACGGCATATAATCACCTCTAATTGTTGTCTATTGGTAGTTTTATGCCATTTGCGAAATTTATAAAAGGTAAATTTTAGTCCAAACCGAAGGTGTGTATAAGACCCTGACGGTTACGCCAATCTTCCTTAACCTTTACCCATAATTTAACATTTGCTTTAATTCCAAAAAACGCTTCAATGTCGTGACGCGCCATAGTTCCTATCCTTTTTAAAGTTGCACCCTGCTTGCCGATTATAATTCCCTTATGCGAATCCTTTTCGCATATTATAACAGCTTCAACCTCAACAATAGGCTCGCCAGCACTCGTGTCCCTCTCAACAAATCTTTCAAGGTCAACCGCAACACCGTGCGGCACCTCTTTGTCAAGAGTTCTGAGTATTTTTTCCCTTATCATCTCGGCAACCATTACCTTTTCGGGTTGGTCGGTTATATCATCTTCGCCAAAATAATGGGGCGACGGTTTTGCATATTTCTCAAGTTCTTTGAGCATCAAATCAACGCCGTCTCCCGTTTTAGCCGAAAGCGGAATTATTGCATCAAAATCAAATTGATTATTATATTTAGTAATGAGTGTCAGTAACTCTTCTTTTTTCTCTAACAAGTCGATTTTGTTAATGACAAGAATTGCTTTGAGATTTCGTTTTTTCAGCCTCTTTAAAAGTTCTAATTCTGCAGGTGGAATAGTTCCCTCTTCCTGTTTAAAAGGTGTAACCGCCTCGATAACCAATATAGCAGCATCAACATCTGCCATACCGTCACCTACAGCCTTATTCATATTCTTATCAAGCTCGTTACGAGGCTTATGAAATCCGGGGGTATCAATAAATACAGTTTGAACTGCACCCTTTGTCAAAACACCCATAATTTTAGTACGGGTAGTTTGCGGCTTATTTGAAACAATAGCCACTTTCTGTCCTAAAACCCTATTCATAAGTGAAGATTTACCAACATTTGGTCTTCCGATAATTGCAATAAAAGCAGATTTTTCTTTCATTAGAATTTATTAATAGCAAGTCCTAAATCTGTTAGGATTGCTTCCTCCTTTTCTCTCATAACTGCCTGTTCCATTCCGCCGTTCACATGGTCATATCCCAAAAGGTGTAACATTGAATGAACTGTCAAAAAAGCAATTTCCCTTTCAATTCCGTGTCCGTATAAATCCGCTTGTCTAAAAGACGTTTCGGCAGAAATTACGATGTCACCAAGCAAAAATGCCCCCGTTGCAGGATTTGTGTCATATTCACCGTTTTCTCCTAAGGGAAAAGATAAAACATCGGTGGAAGAATCAATATTTCTGTGTTCCAAATTCAATTTTTTAATTGAAGCATCATCCATAATTGAAACATCTACCTCAGCCGAGCCCTCGAAACCCTCCGACTTTAAGGTGGCTATACACGCTTTCCTTATCAGCAACTTTGTACCTGTTGGAAGCGAAACCTTTTTTTGCAAATTCACAATGTTAACCTTTACACTCATTTCTTTTCAGCACTTCTTTCATAAGCTTTTATTATTTCCTGCACTAATCTGTGCCTTACAACGTCCTTAGCATTTAAACGGCAAATGGATATATCCTTAATATCCTTTAAAATTTTAACCGCATCTCTAAGACCTGATGTCTTACCCTTAGGCAAATCTATTTGCGTAATATCACCTGTCACAACCGCTTTTGAATTAAACCCTAAACGTGTCAAAAACATTTTCATCTGCTCACATGTAGTATTCTGTGCCTCATCAAGTATGATAAAACTGTCATCAAGCGTTCTGCCTCGCATATACGCCAAAGGAGCAACCTCAATATCTCCTCTTTCCTGACATTTTTGAAAGTTTTCCGCTCCCAACATTTCGAACAATGCATCATAAAGCGGTCTTAAATACGGGTCAATTTTCTGCTGTAGGTCACCGGGTAAAAAGCCGAGGCTCTCACCTGCCTCAACTGCGGGACGAGTTAATATTATTCTACTAACCTCTTTAGCGCGAAAAGCGCTAACCGCCTGAGCCACTGCAAGATAGGTTTTACCTGTACCCGCAGGACCGACACCAATGGTTATGGTATTATTCTTAATCGCTTCAACATAATTTTTTTGTCCTAAAGTTTTAGGTTTTATAGGTTTTCCCTTTGCAGTAATGCAAACACAGTCAGCATCGGTGACAGTTGAAATATTGTCATCTTCACCGTCTTGCACCAAAGAAGATACATACTCAACTGACTGTTCTGTAATCTGCTCGCCCTTTTTTATCATTAAAATCAGTCCTTTAACAGTCCTTGCGGCTTCGTTAACGGCACATACTTCGCCCTTAATTTTAATTCTGTTTCCGATGGATGTCACGGAAACGCCGTACTTTTCCTCGATAAGCTTTATATTCTCATCAAAATTACCAAACAAATCAATTAAATCTTCTATGCGTTCAATATCAATCGTTTGTTCAAACAATCAAAACTTCCCCTTATATTTATATTCAGTTATATTTTACCACACAAATCCTCTAATTTCCAGCATTAATTAACAAAATATCACTAACTGCTATATTTTCTTCTTTCTCAATCACCGCTTTAAGTATCACCTCGTTTTTATTCTCAGAAAATTCCTTTTTAATTACCCTTGCACCCTGATTATTAGCAAGTTCTTTTTCGAGTTTATTTTCCAATCTTTGACACAGTTTATCATAACTGTATTTAACAGTTTTTTCCCTTTGAAAGCTAAAGCTTTTTTGATAAATCGTTAACGGAAGCGTCGTTTTGAAAATATTTAATTTCATTTGTTTTTCTGATGCTTCATATATCCCCTTTTCTCTTCCAAGATATAACGGTATCCTTAAACCAAAAATCTCTAAAACCCTTTTTGTTTTAATTTTACCGGTAAAAATCAGCGGTTTTTGTTTATATTCTTCTTTTAAAACTATTTCATTTTGGCTCAAAGCAATAACTTCTCCCTTAGATTTCACAAACCGAGTGCCGTCAACCGTTTCGATAATTCCCGAAACCAACAAATCACCCTTTTTAACCGCTTGACCCACCGTTACAACACTTGTACCTGAAACAATATCAAGCTTTTTAATAACGCCGTCCGCTTTTGCTTTTAAATTGCTGAATTTTTCTGTTTCTTTTTCCGTTTCCTTTGTTTCGGTGACATTAACAGTAAGTCTGCTTCCTTCAATATTAAGAGAGGCCCATGCAATACCCTCAAGTTTTAGCATTAGCCTTTCTCTTTCTACTTTCGGATAAATACCATCTTTTCTAATTCCATTTTTTATTCCAATGCTTTGGCATGCTGAAAGTATATGTTCGTCTGTAACCTTATAATTTCCGTTAACATCTATTATCCAGATATACTCCGACATTAAACCTATAATCAAAAAAAAAGATACAACACCCGCCAATATACCGTAACGGCGCTTGTATCGGTTTGTAACAAACGGTATTCCTACTTTTTTCAGTATATGTACTCTAATTTCTTTGCCCCGCACAATACTCCTCAAGCGTTTAAACTCTCTTGCCGAAATATTACTTTCGATTTTCTCATCTTTTAATTTTGTTGACCATAATGTGATTCCGTTATGTGCGCACAACGATAAAATTCGCTCTTTAAAATCGCCGTCGAACCTCACCCTTAAATATCCAAACAGTATTCTATAAAAACGTATAATCATTTACCCCACCTAAACAAATTCAACTGCTGAAATTTTTCCTTTAATAGAAATTGTATTGTTTTCAAAATATGTAATATTAAAACCTATACCACAGAGAATTACAGTCCCCTTTACGAGTCTTAGTTTCAAATACGTATCTTTATACTCATAGACACCCAAACATCCCTCTATTGATATTTTTCCATTACCGAAAATTTCGATGTGTGCCGAACCCAAAATTTCGGTATTCGCTGCTTCTTCACTAAGGCTTAATAATCTCCACTTGTGTTTCTTTTTCGGTGTTTTTATTTTTTTCGCCACAAAAATCCGCTCCTTACTAAATAATATTATGAAGATTTTAAGTGTTAAATGCATATACATCTATTGGTGATAAAAATGATTTTATCAAAAAAAATAAACCAGATAATTATTCTAAGTTTAGTAATGCTTTTCGGTGTTTTTTTAATTGCAAATCCGCATATTTGCGAAGAAAGCGTTGCCAAGTCCATAATTCTTTGCTCAAGGGTTTTAATCCCATCACTCTTTCCTTTTGGAGTGTCTATGCTGTATATTATGAAATCGGGAATAATTGAAAAACTTAATTTTATCAAGCCTTTAACCCGCGTGTTAAAACTTTCGCCTTTTGCGTTTGTTATTATGCTTATGTCTATGCTTGGGGGTTATCCTATTGGAGCGAAACTTATTAACGAAGCAGTTTTGCAAGGCAAACTTACCGAAAAAGATGCAAGGCGTCTCCTTAATTTTTGCGTTAATGCAGGACCCGGGTTTATTGTTTCGGCAGTGGGTACGGGAATACTTGGAAATCAAAAAGTAGGCTATATTTTATTGGTTTCGCATATATTGGCATCACTACTGATTTGTATTACCTCAAAAGAAGTAAAATCTTGCAGTAAAAAAACAGTTCAAATTTTAGACCCTGCAGAAAATTTTGTAATTTCAGCAAGCGAATCAGCAAATGCGATGATTAGTATTTGCACCTTTGTAATACTATTCGGGGTTATAACGTCATACATAGAACACTACTCTCAACAACTTAAATTTTTAAAACCCTTAATTTTTGTGAGCGAAATCACAAATGCCATCACAAAAACGAATAATATTTATCTCATTTCATTTCTCTTAGGTTTTTCGGGAGTCTGTATTTGGTGTCAGGTTTTTTCGGTAGGTAAAAATATTAAAATAGAATTTTTACCATTTATCTTACATCGCATACTACACGGAATTTTAAGCAGCGCTATAACTTATTTGCTCGTAAAAATATTTAAAGTGGCCCAACCAACCTATTCAAATTTACAAAAATTCACTTCTTCTTCATTTATATCCACAAGCACTTTAGGAATTTCTTTATTAATTTTAGGTATTACTTTTGTTATTTCTCTAACCAGCAGACAAAAAAATATTAAAATACTTGAAGAATTTGTATAAATTTGTTATAATATGTAATGGTGATAAAAATGAAAAAGATGTTTAATAAAGACATAATTAAAAAATGTGCTCACTGCTTACACTCAACACCTTTAGCCAATAGCGGTGAAATGGCATGTAAAATCAAAGGCATTGTATTTGATTATGACCTATGCCGAAAATATAAATATGACCCTCTAAAAAGGGTGCCGAAAACCACTAAACTTGCAGATAATTATGTTCCCGACAACTTTATTTTATAAATATAAAAAATTTAATACTTTTTTAAAAAAATACCACTTTTTTTATTTACAAACGATAAAGAAAGTGGTATTATATTATCTGTACGGGATTGTCAGAATGACATTCTCAAATAATAATTTAGGAGGAATTTTCAATGGCCAGAAAATTCAAGACCATGGACGGTAATAATGCTGCGGCTTATGTTTCCTATGCTTTTACCGAAGTAGCCGGTATTTATCCGATTACACCATCCAGCCCTATGGCAGACTATGTTGATCAATGGTCCGCACAGGGACTCAAAAACATCTTCGGTACAACCGTTAAGGTTTCCGAAATGCAGTCCGAAGCAGGTGCTGCAGGTACAGTTCACGGTTCACTTAATGCCGGTGCTCTTACCACAACTTATACCGCTTCACAGGGACTTTTACTTATGATCCCCAACATGTACAAAATTGCAGGTGAATTACTCCCTTGCGTATTCCATGTTTCGGCTCGTTGCGTAGCTTCCCATGCTCTTAATATTTTCGGTGATCATTCTGACGTTTATGCCTGCCGCCAGACAGGTTTCGCAATGCTCGCTGAAACTAATACACAAGAGGTTATGGACCTCGGTGCAGTAGCACATCTTGCTACTATCAAATCCCGTGTTCCTTTCCTCAACTTCTTTGATGGTTTCCGTACTTCTCACGAACTTCAGAAGATCGAAGTTTGGGATTTTGTAGACCTTAAAGTAATGTGCGATATGGATGCTGTTGATGC
>JAZONB010000110.1:0-20848 GCA_045654305.1 Acutalibacteraceae bacterium
ATCTGCATCCTCTGCCTTATCAAGAAGCTCTGCTTCGTCCTTGTAAAGAATGCTCGCCTCGCTTGTAACACCTGCGGGCAAAAGCAAGGTTGCCATCATTTCGGGTGTGTATGCATCTACATACTTTGGCACCTCAGGACGTGTACCGACAAAGGTCATTGTGCCTCTGAAAACATCTATGAGCTGACAAAGTTCATCAAGACGGCAGTCTCGAATAATTTTTCCAACTCTGGTAATTCGGCTGTCGTTGCTGACAGTGACCTGAGTTCCTATTTTATCAGCATTGCTCACCATTGAACGGAATTTGAAAATTCTGAACTGTTTTCCGTATTGCGTGACTCTCACTTGACGATAAAACACAGGTCCCTTAGAATCGATTTTAATGGCTATCGCCAAACCTAAAAACAAAGGCGAAAGAACAATAAGCATCAATGCCGAAACCACAATATCAAATACCCTTTTTAAAACAAAACTTGCAGTTTGTTTTTTTAAAGCATCGTAATATGGGCGCACAGCGTCGGTTTTCATATTATCGGGAAGCTTGTCCCAATCTAATAATCTCATTTTATATACTCTTTCAAAACTTTTGTGTAACATTCAATAACATATTCTACTTGTTCATCGGTAAGACATGTATGAAGCGGAAGTGTAATCTCGTTTTTAAAATTGTCGTAAGCGTTTGGATAGTCCTTAATATCAAAACCGAGATTTTTATAAGCTGTATGCATAGGTAACGGTTTGTAATGCACATTACAAGCAACACCGAATTCGGCCATTTTTTGAATAATCTTATTTCGTCCCTCGGCATCAACATCAGGAACACGGGTGATATAAAGATGTCCTGATGACTGATGCTTGTCCGTATAATGATTAAGAGTTTTGACTCCCAAAGGTTCCAATGCGCTGTCATAACGGGTGATAATTTCTTTTCTGCGTTTTAGCATATCTTCGTAACGGTCGAATTGAGCAAGTCCTATTGCAGCCGCAATATCAGTCATATTACACTTATACCAAGTGCCTACGATATCATATTCCCACGCATCAAGGCGGGTTTTGGCAAGCGCATCCTTATTTTGACCGTGAAGTGAAAATAACTGCAAGCGTCTGTAAATCTCGTCATTATCAACACCCTCTATGTCACGCCAAGTAAGAGCTCCGCCCTCTGCGGTTGTGAAATTCTTTACAGCATGGAAAGAAAATGATGAAAAATCAGCAAGGCTTCCTGCGGGAACTGAGTTTTGTGTCGCTCCGAAAGCGTGAGCAGTATCTGCAAGTACTGCAACTCTTCCGATTGCCTTTTGAATGTCAGAAGCAGGAGTAAACAGATGTTTTTTATCGTTGACTATTTTATAAATTTTTTCATAGTCACAAGGAATACCTGCTAGGTCCACGGGAATTATCGCTTTTGTGTTTTGGGTGATAGCTGAACTCAGAGCATCATAATCCATCTCCAAGCTATCCTTTTGGGTATCAACAAGAATAAGCTTTGCGCCAACATGACAAACAACCGAAGCCGACGCGGTATAAGTATACGCACTTGTAATAACCTCGTCACCCTCACCAATTCCCAAAAGTCTTAACGCCATCTCCGCGCAAGCGGTCTGTGAGTTCAAACACACAGCACGCTTAGTACCGCAGTATTCAGCAACCTTGCTTTCAAGCAACTTGGTTTTTGGTCCTGTTGTAATCCAACCCGATAATAAAGCTTCCGTAACCTGCTTGATTTCGGCATCGCTTATATCAGGAGGACTGAAAGGTATCTTCATCATAAAGCTCCCGCTTTCCGTACTCTTTTTTTCATTATGTTATAATAACACACATTTTAGCTTATTATATCATATAAAATACATATTTGCAACCTTTTAAGCCTATTTTTTTATCCGCAAAAAAATAACAAAACTTTCTCTCTAATTTGTATTATTTGCGTGAAAATAATTTTAATTTGCAATATTTTTTCATTTCCGATTTAACATAAAAAAGCAGAGCTCACGCTCTGCTTTTTGCTTATTTTACTTTTTTCAAAAACTTCTTTTGACAAATCTCGCCCAGATCAGGAATTTCCCAACTTTTATTAAGCTCTGTAAATCCCATATCCTGAGGTGTGCGGTAATCGGGAAGATTATCACGCTCGGTTAGTTCTTCCCTGATAGCCTGAAGATATTTAAAGCCGAATTCGTGAGAGGGCGACACATAATGTCCCTCATCCCATTCGTTCCAGTTGTCTATCATAAAAATGCGTTTTCCGATAGCTCCATCCGGTAGGTCATCACAGATTTTCTTCATTCTGCTTACAACCTCTCGAAATCCCTCGGGAGAAAGATGATATATCGTTTCGTCTCCGAATTTGTAACCCATACTGTTCCACGCCTCGGTAGTTCTCGGCGTCGCATCTCTGAAACAGGACGCAACGGGAACATGCTTTAAAGGGTTTGGAGTGAGTCTTCTTTTGAGATGACGGCACTGTCCCTCAATAACTTCTCGCTCTGGCGGGAAGCTTTTTTCGGGAGAATAGCGACAGTTGTAGCTGATATGGAAATCGTATCCTCTCTCATCACAGTCAAGATATTCTTTCGGGTTAAATGTGCTTTCGGATTCCCAAAGGCAGACAGAAATATAAAGTCCGTCAAAGCCTTGTTTTTTCACATACTCTCTGCATTTGTCGAGAACCTCTCGTTGTTGCTCGACCGACTCGAAAACACTGTCAAATCTACTCTTAATACAGATTATAAGCACAGGTTTATTGTGTATTTTAAGATAGTTGTTCCTCTTAAAATAATTCTCGGTCCAAAACGGCAACAGATTCTGGAGCAAATCTTCGGGATTTGTCTGCCCCCAACGAGGGTTGTTTTCGTACATTATGGCAAAATTCATCATATCCTGATACTTTGCATTGAAAAGCGCCTCATGAATTCCGTGTGAGCAACGAATATCATCTATCGTAACAGGCTTGCCCTCTGCAATTCTCAGGTGATGCGGTCCGTCGTGACCCACAAGAATAAAATCTTCCTTGAAATCAAACGGGTGGAATTCAGCAAAGCTGCCGCCAATGTCGAGTCTATCCATTATAAGCATTGCAATGCAGGTTTTTATGTCATACTCACCGCACATAGGAATACCTTGAGCGTTAAGTATAGAGTTTCCTACAATAAAGGTAGTTGCAACCTTTCTGTGAAGACTGTCGGCACCGCCCTCGTAATAGTAAGCCAAACCTGTGAGGTTGTATTTCTCAACAAATTTATCAAGTGCTACCGCGCTTTTTGCCGCCTGATATTTATCAGCGTCTGTAAGCTTTGAGGTAACAGGGTCAGATTTTGGCTCAGGCATATCAAATTCTTCATCAATAACCTTGATTTTTGCCTCGATTTCCTCCACGGTTACTGTGTTATATACTTCTATAACGTCATCAATTTCCAACAGTGGAACGTGAAGCCCAAATGCGGCAGAATGCGGTTTTTATGATTCAAGCCATTTTATAAGATGCTTTAAGGATATTATCGGCATTACACCTTGGCAATACCGAAATTATTACCTATAACTTAAAAGGGAGATGATTTCAAATCATCTCCCTTTTGCTTATTTGAATGTAAACACTTTTTTAAGTAACGGTTGAGCACCCGTAACAGGGTCCATTTCCATTACCATAACATCCTTCATATACTCATTCCATTTATCAACAACAGGACTTTCATTCTGCACCCGAGCGGCAAAATCCACGCCCTTTTCACACTCGTAGTAGCCAAACAGCTCATTTCCCACATTCCAGATAGTGTAGTTTTTAATTCCCGCTTTCTCTAAAACCTCTAACATTTCGGGCCAGATTTCATCGTGGCGCTTGATATATTCCTCAAGCTTGCCCTCTAATACTGTTGCTTTCCAAGCGTATTTTTCCATTTTAATTTCCTCCTGTTTATTTCGAAATTTCACCTTTTGCCGTTCCCTCATAAGTTGTAAAGAAATCCTCTGCTGACTTACGCATAGTAACGGTAATATTATCATTTTCAAAATCAAAGGTCATCCAAAGTCTGCCAAAATATTCATCAATAACCTGAACATTAAGCAGAAGGCTGTTTTCTTTTTTCCACGCCGCCGAGGTTGCACATTTATAGTAGTTGCCTACCGCATACTGGGAGCCTACCTCGCGGGAATACCCCTCCTCAGGGAAAACAGTAAAGCAGTTTTCGCACATACCGAAAGCCAGACTTTTTTGCCCCTGAGCATTTTTATATTCTAAAATTCCTCTGTCCTTAGCGAAGGTGAATTTTAAATTCTCAATACCCATCGGGTTTTTATCCAAAATAAAGGTTTTGCCGTTGATTTTTTCTGCCAGAGGTGAATCCTTTTCACCCTTTTCGCAGAACAATTTAAGTGATTTTGCATAACTTTGAAGCTCTGCAAAAGCTTTTTTATCCTCAGGTAAAGGCTCGCCCGCTTTGGAATAAACTATATCAAAGTAGCCATTCAAAATAACATCCTTAGCCTCGTCAATTCCTTGGTCGTCACTCGTGACAATTAAAATCAAATCCTTGTCAGGAGAACCAACCGCAAACTGAGCGCCCATTCCGTTAAAGAAAAAGCTATTCTCATATGTACGCCAGATTAAATATCCGTAGCCCATTCGAGCGTATTTCCCATAAAAATGTTCGGTAGAAATAAGTCCACTTGTAGCATCGCAGACAAATTTTTCATTAAGAATTTGTTCGCCGTTTACCTTGCCGTTATCAAGCAAGAAACGAATGACCTTTACTAAATCACGGGGTTTCATAAGCATCGCAGAGTCGCCCCACGAATGACCTCCCGGCGCTTTAAGACAGCGTACATCTTCTCTCGAAATACCGATTTTTGAAAACAGTTTTTCGTCCAAATAATCGACCAAGTTCTTTTTAGTTACTCGCTCAACCATAGCGCCTAAAACAAAGGAGCCTGAGCTGTCATACTGAAATTTGCTACCGCACGGTGCTGCCGTTTTTGCCTTTTTAAAATAATCACGCACGCGGTCGTCAGTTCTTATATTAAACCAATACTTCTCATTCTTTGGCGTGCTCATCATAAGCATCTGACGAACGGTTTGTTCACCCATTTTAGGGTCCTCGATATTTTCACATTCTGATGGAAAGTATTTGGAAATAGGGCTTTCTAGCTCCACCAAGCCGTCTTGCTCAGCAAAACCTACAGCCAAAGCCACAAAGCTTTTGGTTTCGGAATAAATCCTATGTAAAAAATCAGCGGTAAAAGGCTCGTAGTATTTTTCAAATAAAATATCGTTACCCTTAGCAATAATCACGCTGTGGGTAGAAAGTTCGCCTTTTTCCAAGGTTTCAAGAAATTCTTTGATAGCCAGTGACGGTATACCGCCCTGTTCAGGTGTTATTTTCATATTATTTCCAAACCTTTCATCAGTTTGTTTCATTATATATCTTCATAATGGAAAATTCAACTATATTATTAAACTACCGCCGACAAATCGGCGGTAGTTTTTTGAAGCAAAAATATTATCTCTTTAACAATACTTCTTTTTCGTATTTTAAAACTTCATCAATGTAGTTAGCGGGGATATTTTCTCTCTTAAGATACTCTGCCCAGACTTCACCAAAAGGAGCGGTTTTGAGTTCTTCCTCAAGCACCATAACCTCAGTTAAGCGGTTTTCATTCTGCATCCTAGTAAGCTTCTCAACAGGCTCCAACAAAGCGAAGAGCAATGCTTTTTCAACATTTCTAAGACCTGTAATCCAAGCGGAAATACGGTTGATAGAAGCGTCAAAATAGTCGGTAGCGATGAATACTCTGTCTAAAGCATCATTTCTAACGATTTCTTTTGCGATTTCTCTTGTTTCATCATCAAATAAAACTACGTGGTCAGAGTCCCAACGAACAGGGCGTGTAACGTGAAGAGCTAACTTTTCGTTGAAAAGAAGCATAGATGAAATCTTGTCAGACACAACCTCGGTAGGATGATAGTGACCATTATCCATAAGAGGAATAATGTCGGAGTTGTTTACATAGTTGAGGCAGAATTCTGCAGAACCTACGGTGTAGCTTTCAAGACCGATGCCGAAAACCTTAGATTCAAGACAGGGATAAACCATAGTCTTATCATAAGGAGTAGCCAAAATCTCGTCCAAAGACTCCTTAAAGCGGCGGCGAGGTCCAATACGGTCAGCAGGAATATCCTTGTAACCATCAGGAATCCAGATGTTCATAACGGTAGGAATACCTGTCTGCTCAGCGAAATACTGAGAAATTTCAATACAGCGTTTACCGTGCTCTATCCAGAATTTTCTGGTTGCTTCATCAGGTGAAGAAAGGGTTAAATTATCCTTTACTTTAGGGTGCGAGAAGAATGTGGGGTTAAAGTCAATTCCCATTCCTCTTTCCTTAGCAAAGTCTAACCATTTCTGGAAATGCTTTGGTTGTAAAGCGTCACGGTCAGCATATTCGCCGTCCTCGAAAATTGCGTAGCAAGCGTGTAGGTTAAGCTTAATTTTACCCGGTGTTAATGAAATAACCTTATCAATATCCTGCATTAACTGCTCAGGTGTAGTGGCTTTACCCGGATAGTTACCTGTTGTTTGAATACCGCCCGAAAGACTTTCCTTGCTGTCAAATCCAACAACATCGTCGCCCTGCCAGCAGTGCATTGAAATTGTGACATCCTTTAAGGTTTCAATAACCTTTTCGGTATCAATCCCTAAATTTGCGTAATAATTTTTAGCCTCAATGTAACTCATTTTGTCACCTCCTTGATTTCAAATGATTTCTTTATAAGCTCACGGGCTTCGGTCAAATCACCGCAAACCCCGTTATAAATAAGCTGAGAAATAAGATTACCAACTGCTGTAGCCTCAACAGGACCTGCTGTTACAGGCTTTCCGGTGTACTCTGCAGTTAAGCGGTTAAGATATTTATCCTGACAGCCGCCGCCAACGATATGAATTGCATTAACGGTTTTGCCTGTCAATCTCTCAATTTCTTCAGCAGCTGCTTTGTACGATTTTGCAAGTGAATGATAAACGCTTGCAAGTACCTCGTCAAGCGTCATTTCCTTGCCGAAATATGCCTTTACGGCATCAATCATATTTTCGGGAGCAACAAGGCTTTCGTGGTTAACATCCAAGTAATCAAAATCAGAGCAAGCCTCTGCCTTGTACATCATCTCATCATAGGTCAAGGACTTATTTATGTTCTTGCGGATGTTCTGTAGCAACCACATTCCCATATAGTTTTTAAGGAAACGGAAACGGTACTCAACACCGCCCTCGTTTGCAAAGTTTGCCTTAAATGTGTCCTCGCTTATAACTGCGGTTTTGCTTTCTGTACCCATAAGGCTCCAAGTACCTGAAGATATGTACAAATCATTGTCACCCATAGGACAAGCAGCAACAGCCGATGCAGTGTCGTGGCTTGGAGCAAATATAACGGTACTGTCAAAACCGATATACTCCTTAATTTCATCGGTAAAGTTGCCAATTTTGCTTGAAGGCAAAGAAAGTTCGCCAAAAAGTCTCTCGGGCAAGCCTAAAGCCCCGATTATGTCCTTATCCCATTCCTTTGTCTTAGCATTAACAAGACTGCCTGTGGTAGCGTTAGTGTATTCATTCTTAATAACGCCTGTAAGCTTATAGGAAAGGTAAGCAGGCATCATAAGAAAATGCTGAGCATTATCAAGCTTTCCGCTTAACTTGTCGGCATAAAGCTGATAAACTGTATTAAAGCTCTGCTTTTGGATACCTGTCTTAAAATACAAATCCCGAGGTGCGATTTTTTCCTCAACCAAAGGAATTACCTTTTCCGTTCTGCTGTCACGGTAGCAGAATGCGGGCAGAATTTCGTTCTTATTCTCATCTAAAAGAACATAGTCAACACCCCAAGTGTCAATGGCGATGGTTTCGGGGATTTTGCCGATTTCTCCGCATTTCTTTATACCCTCACGAACCTCACTAAAAAGGCTTTCTATGTCCCAAACAAGACTGCCATTTTCATTTTTAAAGCCGTTTTCGAAACGGTAAACCTCTTCAAGCTTCAGTTTGCCGTCCTCTACGAAGCCTAAAATGTGGCGACCGCTTGAAGCTCCAATATCAATAGCTAAAAAATATTTCAAGAAAAACACCTCTGTCCACAATATTATATCTTAAGTATATAGCAAATCCAACTGTAATTAAAGGTCAGCATTTGACAAAAAAAGTGTCCTTATTTGCAATTTGTTTTGTTTTATGATATACTGTTTTCAGAGGTGGTTTTATGAAAAGCGAAATCATTGAAAAATTAAGGTGCATTACCTTAGAAGAAAAAGAAATTTTAAACAGCGGAGCGAAAATCGACCGCAAATTATATATGCAAAGCGAAAGCAATATTATCAACGCCGAAAAGCTTTTAACCGAAGGTAAGCTTATAACACTCAGACCTCACACAAGATTTGCCCATTTCCCTGAGCATACCCACGATTACATCGAGCTTATATATACCTGCGATGGTGAAACAAATCACATAATCAACGGCGAAAAAATAACCCTTAAAAAAGGCGAACTGCTTTTCCTTTCTCAAAATGCAAAGCAGGAGGTATTGCCCGCATCCGCCGATGATATTGCTATAAATTTTATAATTCTGCCCGAGTTTTTTGACAAGACACTTGTAATGCTTGAAAACGAAGAGTCACCTCTTAAAAAGTTCATAACTGACTGTCTTATAAACAAATCCTCTGCCACACCTTATCTGCATTTTAAAGTGTCCGATATTCTCCCCATTCAAAATCTGATTGAAAATCTTGCGTGGACGCTTATCAACAGTGTCACGAACAAGCGGAGCATCAATCAAACCACTATGGGACTTCTTATTTTGCAGTTAATGAACTTTACCGACCGCCTGTCATACATAAATTCCGATGAGGAAATTATTATGAGGACACTCAGCTATATTGAAGAGTTTTATAAAAATGGCTCGCTTAATGAGCTTGCAAATCAGCTTAACTACGATGTGGCTTGGCTTTCCCGTGAAATCAAGAGAAAAACCGGAAAGACCTACACCGAGCTACTGCAAGAAAAACGAATGTCGCAAGCGGGGTATCTGCTAAGAAATACCGACATTAACATTGACGAAATTGCTATTAAGGTGGGTTACGAAAATATAAGTTATTTCCACCGCCTGTTCTATAAAACCTATAAAAAAACGCCGAGAGAATACCGTATGAGCCATTAATAGATTAAAGGTTGCCGCCTGAGAATTATCAGTCGGCAACCTTTTTAATTTGACATTTGCCTATACTCACTAGGCGAACACTTATATTTTTTAGAAAAAGACTTAGAAAAATAATTTTGCTCAGAAAATCCACACCGTCCTGCTATTTCTTTTACGGAGAGTCGGCTGTTTTTCAGATGTTCAGCCGCCTTTTCTAAACGAATATCCATCAGAGCACTCATTATAGTCGTTGAGTATTCCTTTTTAAAACATTTAATCAGCATTGACTGACTGCAAGAAAACTTTTGTGCAAGTAAAGCAAGGGTTATTTTTGAAGAATAGTTTTGTTTTATATATTTCATTACAAGCGACGCCTGATTATCATTACCGTAAAATATACGGTTTGTCTGCGTGACATATTCAGCAATAACACGCATTATAAGTATGTAAGAATCCAAAAGCTGTTCGGGCACTTCCTTAACACTTATAAGAATTTGAGATACCATTTGCTCGTCAGGCAATACCTTTTTCAATGAATGTGTGAGTTGCTGTGAATGTTTATGTTTATCATCGCAAACCTGTCCCATCATCAAAAAGCCTGAAAGTATGCCGTAATGATATATGGGTGCAACAGCCTCATATAATCCGTGTGCACACCTGTAAACTTCAATTTCTCCTGAATCTTTAACCCTTTTGAAGGCTCTTTCATCATTTTTGATACATTGCATTTTATTATTTATATCAGTCTGAATTGCGGCACAATACGGCAACAGCTTTTGCGGATAGGCATATATTTCATTAAATTCGGTGTCGTGAATCGAAATGCGAAATCCTGATATTCTGTAAAATTCACGCAAAACCTCGGTGATTTCAGGTGAACTTCTCATAATAACCCCCTCAATTCTATATTTTTTGATAATTATATCATATTTTACTAAAATATGCATTATTTTTTATAGAAAAACTTTTTAAAAACTATATGATTAAATCAGAAATTAAAAATTGGAGGGATTTTAATGAAAGTAATAGATATTTCTAAAACCTTAGATGCCTTTTCTAAATTTGACACTAACGAAACAGTAATAGGCTGTGCACCATACGGAAATGGTCACATAAACGACACATTCCTTGTGTCCGCAAAGGACTCTTTAGGTGCTGATAAGCGTTATATTTTACAGTCAATTAATACAAATGTTTTTAAAAAGCCCCAAGAAGTAATGCACAACATAGAATTAGTTACATCGTATTTAAAAGCGCAAACAGATGATGAACGAAAGGTTTTATCCTTAGTTTACACTAAGGACGGCAAACCGTATTACACCGATTCAGAGGATAGATTCTGGCGTCTTTATGATTTTGTTGAGAATTCTCTATGCCTTGAGTCTCCCGAAACAACCGAGGATTTTTATCAGTCGGCAATTGCATTTGGTGAATTTCAGCACTTGCTCAACAGCTTCCCCGTGGAAAAGCTATTTGAAACCATACCTAATTTTCATAATACACCCGACCGCTATGAGAAATTTTTGAAAGCTGTAGAAAAAGACGTATGCGGAAGAGCGGCAGATGTTGCAAAAGAAATAGCCTTTGTAAACGAAAGAAAGGATTTTTATTCTGTTCTTTTCGATAACAACAAAAAGGGAGCCCTGCCCTTAAGAGTTACGCATAACGACACCAAAATTAACAACGTTATGCTCGACAGCGAAACCAGAACCGCCCTTTGTGTTATCGACCTTGACACTATAATGCCGGGTTTCTCGGTCAACGATTTCGGTGACTCCATTCGTTTCGGAGCCTCAACCGCCGCCGAGGACGAAAAGGAACTTTCAAAGGTCGAGATGGATATCAATCTTTTTGAAACCTACGCTAAAGGTTTTATCAAGGGTTGCGGCGGTCTTCTTACAAAGGATGAAATAATGCTTATGCCCGAGGGTGCTAAAATGATGACCATTGAGTGCGGAATGAGATTTTTAACCGACTACCTCGAAGGTGATACTTATTTCAAAACAAAATACCCAGAACATAACCTCGACCGCTGCCGAACACAATTCAAATTAGTGGCAGATATGGAACAAAAATGGGATAAAATGAAAGAAATCGTTAAAAATTCTATTTAATTATCGCGAACATAAAATACAAAACCCGACCTTTACACTAATCAAAGTGTAAAGGTCGGGTTTGTTTATACTGTATTACTTAATAAGAGAAACTGCATCACTGATAGTCTTCTCGTATGCTTCTCTGCCGTATTTATCAACCTCGGCTTTATTTTTTTCGCCATGGGTAAGACAACCTGCACCGCCGATACAACCGCCAACACAAGCCATACCCTCAATAAAGTTAGCATCAAGTACATTTTTACTCTTTTTAAGAAGCGCAATACGGCATTCTTCAATGCCGTCACACGCCACCGCTTTTAAATCGAAATCGATGTTTTGCTCTTTTAAGCCTTGTGCTACCGCGTCGGACAAGCCGCCCGAACGAGCAAAAATTCTGCCGAAATAAGACGCATTATCAAGCACATCTTCACTAAGAGCAGTAATATCTATATCCTTACTGTCATAAAGTGCCTGTAATTCCTCAAAGGTCATAACCGCATCAATATAAGGTTTAACACTTTCAAGCTGCGCTTCTGCCTTTTTAGCAGTACAAGGACCTATAAACACAACCTTCGCATTTTCATCGGTACTCTTTATATATCTTGCCAAAACTGCCATTGGTGAAAGGTTATGTGATACGAGAGGTAACATATCGGGGAACGCGGATTTTATATACTGCACAAACGCAGGACAGCACGAGCTTGTTAAAAAGCCTTTCTCGGCAAGCTCTTTAGACTCAGCCTCGGCTACCATATCAGCTCCGAGAGCCGCCTCAATTACAGTAAAGAAACCGAGTTCCTTAAGTCCCGTAATTACCTGACCGAGCTTAGCATAAGTAAACTGGCTCGAAATAGAGGGCGCGACAATAGCGTAAACCTTGTACTTTCCATTATTTTCGCTTTTTTTAATAAGGTCAATAACATTAAGAATATATGATTTATCCATAATTGCACCGAAAGGACATTGATAAACGCAGGCGCCACACTGAATACACTTGTTATTATCAATAGCCGCGGCATTGTCCTCATTTATAGAAATTGCCTTAATCTTGCAAGCAATTTGACAAGGACGCTTGCGATTAATAATAGCAGAATACGGGCAAACCTTTGCACACATACCACATTCTACACACTTTGTTTTATCAATATGTGCTACATGGTTATGGTCAAATGAAATGGCTCCTCTCTTGCAGACATCCTCACAGCGGTGAGCTAAGCAGCCACGACAAGAATCTGTAACCTCATAGCCTGCCGCAGGGCACTCATCACAAGCAATATCGATAACCTCAATAACATTTGGGTTTTCTTTATCGCCACCCATAGCAATTTTAACTCGCTCGCCTAAAATTGCACGTTCTTTATAAACACAACAGCGCATTGTGGGAGTTTTGCCCGACACAATCATTTTAGGAATTTCGATAATATTTTGAAGAAGAGTATCATTCCAAGCCTGACGAGCAACTTCACGCAAAACTTTATATTTTAAATGTTGTACTTTAGTATCAAACTTACGCATTTTAACTCTCCTTAGAAATAACTTACTTTTATCTTCTTTCCCATCTTTTTAAGGCACTTTGAAAGTTCCTCAACCAAATTCATCTTGATATTAAAATTGATGGGAAGGTCAGGGTTTTGGTGAGCAGGGTTAACCGCTCTGCCTACATAGAAATTTATATCGGTCGCTTCCTCAAACAGCAAACGACAGATAAGCGATGCGCCGTCACGTTTGAAGCTCCAATGTTCGTAGTGCTTATTTTCGCCAAGATAATCTTTAGCATATTCAAGCACCTTATTTACTGTTATAACGCCCTCTGTAACGAGGTCAACTCCCTCAATTTCAGCAATAGGCGGAACATCGCTCATTTCGAAATTAAGGCTGGCCTTTAAGGGTTTATGCAAAAACTTTGCCGCAATTGATGAGGTTGTGCCGCCGCAAATAATATGCTTGCCCTCTTTAGAAAAGAACAGCGACATCATCCTGTCAGCATCATCACGGTTAGACGGCGGACCGAAGAGCATATTCATCGGCTCTCTTTTTCTGATGCGAACAACACAGGCGGTTGCATCATCACCCGGTTTTTGTCCGTAAAGTCTGTCACACTCATCCACAAGCATTGTGGACAGTGTTTTTGCGGTATATCCTGCGTGGGAAAGAGATTCAACAAACTCAGCTATATCTTCCCTTTTCCAACCGAAATTATAGGCTGTGCCTATGCCGGCGTGAGGGCAACCGTCACTCATAGCAACGAATATATCGTTTTCTTGCAGTTTAATCAAGGATTTATAAATCTTTTTGCCGCCGATATTCATTTCGGTTTTTGGATAATCCCAAACCTTTTCGTCACGGATAATAATAGCGTGAGGATTATCGTACTGTATAAGCTCCGCAACTTGATTGTCTTTTAGATGAATAATAGTAAATGTAGAATAAGCCACTCCTCTGACAGAACAAACAGGCAAGGTGGCGGCTATGGTTTCCACACATTCCTCTAAAGACAGTCCCTCTGCTAGCATTGTCGATATAATCTTAGAGGTAAGCGTTGAAAGAATACTCGCCTTTACACCGCTCCCAAGTCCATCAGACAGTACAACAACAGTAGAATCATCGCTCGGCTCTACAATATCAACATGGTCACCGCAAAGCTGTTCGCCGTAATGATTTATACTTTTATATCCAATATCCGCACATAAATCATTCATCTTGAATGGACTCCTTTAGTTTCGCAAGCGCAATTTTGGTTTCTGCTGCGGTTTCGCCTAATAAAGAAGCAATTTCCTGAACAATACGCATCTGCTTATCAACAACCTTATCAGCAACCTCAATGGTCTGACGGCTGATATTTTCCTTTTTCTCACGCTCATTTTGTTCATCAGTAATATCACGCATAATAGCAATCAAAAGGTGTGAATCCTTATCATACACCACAGACTGCTCAACAAATCGCTTGTACTCAGCCAAATATACCCTCTCGTCACGAACATCGCGGCCGGTACGCAAAACATTCATAAACACGCCAGGGTCAAGAATTCTGATGACCTGGTCGCCAAGAATATCGTTAGCACTGCGTATATTCATAAGTCTTCTTGCGGCATTATTAATCTGCTGAACCTCAAGACTTTCGTTCAAAACTATAAGTCCGTTAGGTGAGTTATTAACAATAGTATCAGAAAAACTCTCGGCTTTATCTTTAAGGAAAGGCAGACACATAGAAATCTCCGCCTTACCTTGAATGATGGCTATTGCTTTTTCACGGCAGGTGTTATATCCGCAAGAGCCACAGTTAAGCTCCTGAGACGGCTTAAATTTACCCATTTGACGAAGAATACTCTGTATTTCGGTGTCAGACGGTGTCTGTAAGCGTTGTTCAATATATTCGAAAGTCTTTTTAAGCTCAATAGCCTTGGGTTGTGAAACCTTAAAATCCTCTTCGCCTGCATAATTAGAAATTGCAATATAATCCTTAACAGCAGAAGAACGGTGATATTTTTCCATAACAGGACCGCCCACACAGCTTCCTACACAAGCCGACATTTCGATAAAACATTTATGCACTTTGCCGCTTATAATATCTTTAAGTGCGGAAATACAATTATCCACTCCGTCAAGAGCGAGATATGTATATCCCGAGGTGTCCTTTGCCATTGTTTTAAGAACACCGCCAGTTGTCGGGAAGAAACGGGCACGGGTAGAATTATCGTTATCCATTTCCTGTTCGAGTTCGATTTTTTCTTCACTGAGCCATTCGGTAAGTTCTTCAAAGGTCAAAACAGCATCCACAATGCCCTCATAATGCTCGGCCTCGTCCTTTTTAGCAACGCAAGGACCTATAAAAACAGTTTTTGCATTAGGATAGCGTGATTTTATATCCTTACAATGTGCTTGCATCGGGGAAACAACATCAGCCAAAAACTCAAGCGCCTGCGGAAAATGCTTTTGTATTAAAAGGTTTATAGAATGACAACAAGAGGAAATGATAACATCCCTTTCCTCCTCTTTAAGCATTCTCTCATATTCAGTTTTAACAATGGTAGCACCAAGTGCGGTTTCCTCGACATCATAGAACCCTAACTTCTTTAATGCATTACGCATAGAGTTAATACCTACGCCCTCATAGTTTGCAACAAAAGAAGGAGCCAAACTCACGATTACCGGTTCTGTGCTTTGAAGAAGTACTTTTACCTTTTCGGTTTCATCAACGATTTGCTTTGCATTTTGCGGACAAACAACAAAACATTGACCGCAAAGAATACATTCATTTCCGATAATGTGCGCCTGATTACCCGAAAAGCGAATAGCCTTAATAGGGCAATTACGGATACACTTGTAACAGTTTTTACAGTTCGATTTTTTAAGTGTTAAGCAATTAGGCATATTCCGTTAATTCCTTTCTAACTTGTTAAGAACTTGCTCTTGGAAAAACTCTTTAAAATTCTCTTTCGTAATGCCTACATGAATATCATCATCAACCTGTACTGTAACGCCAATACGGTTACACCTGCCGATACAAAAACTACCGGCAAGTGTAACCTCTGATTCAAGATGATATTCAGTAACGGATTTTTGCAGAAGCTCTACAATTTCAGGCGAACCTTTTAAATGACAAGAACTACCTACACAAACCTGAATAATCATATTATTTATACCTTCGCTTTAATATTATTATGGAAAAACTCAGTAACATTTTCGGGCGTCACAGAATAAAATTCTTCATCAATGGTAACGCAAACGCCCTGCTGACATTTACCCATACAAAAGGTACCGCCAAGTTCAACCTTGTCACCAAGATTATTTTCTTTAACAAGATACTGTAACTGTTCAACAACCTGACGTGAACCTTTAATATGACAAGAACTTCCTATACATACCGTTACTTTCATTTTTTATCTCCTTATTCGTAATCTACAACATCCACCCACGAAAGTAAAAACTCGCGTTCGTGTTCATTACCCTTTACCGACTGTGAAGCGGCAACAATCGGCATCCATTTTTGAACATACTGCTTAGCAGTATTGCTCTTCTTACAGAACAAATCAAGATACTTTTTAGCTCCGTCAATATCGCCGTTTAGCCAGAATAACAAATATGTTCTTGCTACGTCGGCAGAAGCATTACCCTGTGTTGCATGAGACCAGTCAAGAATATAGGGGGTGCCGTCTTCAGCAATAATTATATTCGAAGGATTAAAATCGCCGTGACAAACCTTATTATGCTTAGGCATACCTTCAAGGCGGGTGTGCAAATCATAGCGAGTTGTTGCATCCAACTCTGCACAAGAAATTTTGCGATTCATTTTATCCTTAAGCTTGTTGAGCAGAGGACATTTCTTTTCGTGCACCAAAAGTTGTAAATCAACAAGAAGTTCTAAATACTCATCCTTCTTTTCATTATCTTCATCTATTAACTGAGCCAAGGTCTTACCCTTGATAAACTCTGACACAATAGCCCACTTACCGTCAATCATTGTAACCTCTAAGATTTTAGGAATATTAAGACCAGTTTCCTCAATTCTCGCTTGATTAAGTGCCTCGTTTAAAACATCTGCCTTAGAATAATCCTCGTTAAATACTTTTACGCATCTGTCACCATCACGATAAATCGTTTTGTTATTTCTAACTGCTATTACTCTATCAAGTTTCATTACTGTCGCCTCCTTAAATTATGCTTTTTTGCCCTTGCGGTAAGTAACTTTAACATCATCAACCTTTGCCGCATCGACAACATCGGCGGCAGTAGGTTTCTTTGTTTCAACAAAATGGTTGCCATAATAAGCATTTAAATACATCTGTTTAAGCTCGCTCATAAGAGGATAGCGTGGGTTGGCACCTGTACATTGGTCGTCAAATGCCTGCTCTACCATATCATCAAGGCGGTCAATAAATTCAGTTTCGTCAACGCCATAGTCCTTAATTGTCTCTTTAATGCCAACCTTTGCCTTGAGTTCATTGATAGCTTTAATAAGATTTTCAAGTTTTTCCTCATCTGTGTTTCCGCCAAGTCCAAGATAATCGGCGATTTCGGCATAACGAGCAAGGGTGTGAGGATGGTCATACTGAGAGAATGTACCCATTTTCACAGGAGCCTCGCAAGCATTAAAACGGATAACCTCTTCTATCATAAGAGCGTTAGCAACGCCGTGAGGCAGATGATAGAACGCTCCGAGCTTATGAGCCATTGAGTGACAAATTCCAAGGAAAGCGTTAGCAAAAGCCATACCCGCCATAGTTGCGGCATTGGCCATCTTTTCGCGAGCCTCTATATCTGTTTGACCGTTTTCATATGCACGGGTCAGATACTTAAAGATATTCTTAAGAGCCTGTAAAGCCAGACCGTCAGTATAATCAGTAGCAAGCATTGCCGCATAAGCTTCAACTGCGTGGGTTACAGCGTCAATACCTGAAGCAGCTGTAAGACCTTTAGGTGCTGACATATGGAAATCGGTAACAATGATTGCCATATTAGGAAGCAATTCATAATCAGCAAGAGGATATTTAACACCCGTATCACCATCGGTAATTACAGCAAAAGGAGTAACCTCAGAGCCTGTACCTGCAGAGGTAGGAACAGCGATAAAGTAAGCCTTTTCACCCATTTTGGGGAATGTATATACACGCTTGCGAATATCAATAAATCGCATTGCCATATCCATAAAATCGGCTTCGGGATGTTCATAAAGCACCCACATAATCTTGGCAGCATCCATTGCAGAGCCGCCGCCGAGAGCAATGATTGTATCAGGCTGGAATGCAGTCATCTGCTTTGCACCGTCCTGAGCATTTTTAAGTGTCGGGTCGGGCTGAACATCAAAGAATGTTGTATGCACAATGCCCATTTCATCTAACTTATCTGTAATCGGCTTAGTGTAGCCATTCTCATAAAGGAAATTATCGGTAACGATAAATGCTTTTTTAGCACCACGCACGGTTTTTAGCTCGTCAAGTGCCACAGGTAAGCATCCTTTCTTGATGTAAATCTTTTCAGGTGCTCTGAACCAAAGCATATTTTCCCTTCTTTCTGCTACTGTTTTAATATTTAAAAGGTGCTTAACGCCTACATTTTCGGAGACTGAGTTTCCACCCCAAGAGCCACAACCGAGTGTTAGCGAGGGAGCCAGTTTAAAGTTGTAAAGGTCACCAATACCGCCGTGTGAAGACGGAGTATTAACAAGAATACGGCAGGTCTTCATACGAGCCGCAAAATCATTTAGCTTTTCGGTTTCGGTAACTTCATTGAGATATACAGAAGATGTATGACCAAATCCGCCGTCTTCAACCAGTTTTTCAGCCTTATCAAGAGCATCAGCGAAATCCTTTGCCTTATACATAGCAAGAACGGGGCTTAATTTTTCGTGTGCAAATTCTTCCGAAATTTCAACGCTTTCAACCTCGCCGATAAGGATTTTAGTTCCCTCGGGTACTGTAACACCCGAAAGTTCTGCAATCCTTGCCGCAGATTGTCCAACTATTTTAGCGTTGAGTGCGCCATTAATAATTATTGTTTTACGAACCTTTTCGGTTTCGTCTGCCTTTAAGAAATAACAACCTCTAGCGGCAAACTCGTGCTTTACCGCATCATAAATATTTTCGAGCACGATAACAGACTGCTCAGAAGCACAAATCATACCGTTGTCAAATGTCTTGGAATGAATAATCGAGTTAACAGCTAAAAGAATGTCTGCGCTGTCATCAATAATAGCAGGGGTATTACCGGCGCCAACGCCGAGTGCCGGCTTACCGCTTGAGTATGCCGCCTTAACCATTCCGGGGCCACCGGTAGCAAGAATAATGTCAGCCTCTTTCATAACGGTGTTGGTCATATCGAGGGACGGAACATCAATCCAGTCGATAATGCCCTCGGGTGCGCCTGCGCTTACAGCTGCTTCAAGAACTAACTTTGCAGCCGCAATAGTGCTGTTCTTGGCTCTTGGATGTGGGCTGATGATAATAGCGTTACGTGTTTTGAGAGCAAGTAAACACTTAAAAATTGCTGTGGAGGTGGGGTTTGTGGTTGGAATAACAGCAGCAATTACACCGATAGGCTCTGCAACCTTTTTAATTCCATACGCCTTATCCTCTTCAATAACTCCGCAGGTTTTAGTATCCTTATAAGCATTGTAAATATATTCGGAAGCGTAGTTATTTTTGATAACCTTATCCTCTACAATGCCCATACCTGTTTCTTCAACTGCCATCTTAGCAAGCGGAATTCTCGCCTTGTTTGCAGCAGAAGCTGCAGCTAAGAAAATTTTATCAACTTGGCTTTGTGTATAGGTTGCAAAAATTTTCTGCGCTTTTCTTGTTCGTGCAATAGCTTCCTCAAGCTTTTCTACACTGTCAACTACTAAATAATTTTTGGTGTCCATCTTAATTCCTCCTACAAGAAATCTTCATTTTTAACTTTGTTAATATTTTAACAATTTTCCGATCCGTTGTATATTCTTAAAATGGATAAGCTGGGTTATCAAAATTGATAACACTTAAACTTTAAATAAATTAATATATGCACAAAAACTCTTTGACTAACATAAAAAGCTCAACCTCGAGAGAAAGGCTGAGCTTTAAAATGCGACATTACAGATACTTTCTTTTCGCCTCGCAAAGCTCGGTGATAAATTGTCTATCAAGTTTTGAGAGTTTATATCCGTTTTTGTAAATCAAAACATCCTTGTATACCTTTTTATTTTCATCGCATTTTCTCATCACCAAGTTATACCTTTCGAGCAAAGTTGTAGGAGCCGGCGACACCCACATAAACGTTTGGGGGTTTTGCGATAAAAGGTCGAACTGACTAGCTCTTTCAAAAATGAAAATTCTGCGGTTAATATTATCAGGCAATTCCTCTTTAACAACCTTGGAAAGCGGCAAAGACGGAACATACGGGTCCGCATGAGCGATTTCTACATACTCTGTCAAATCATTAAAGGTTATATTTTCCTTTTTAGCCAATGGGCTATCAGCACTCATAATAAGCGAGTAGGTAAACTCCGTCACCAATTCATACTGAAAGCCTTTCTCCTCTAGCATACTCTTAAAATATCTGTCATAATTTTCGGCATATCGAATTATTCCAAGCTTATAGTCACGATTAAGCATATTGTGAATTGTACGCTGAGAGTTGGTCTCTTTATAGAAAACTTCGGTAGGCACATTTGCAAGTGATTTTGAAAATTTCGCAAAAGCCTCGGATATATAACAAGCCCTCGGCACAGATATTGAAAACTTTAATTTTTTTGGTGCCCCCGCCTTATAAAATTTCTCAACCTCATCAATCTGACCTAAGATACTTTTGGCTATATTAATAAATTCCTCGCCCTCAAGGGTTAACCGCATACCGTTTTGCGTACGCTCAAAAACCGTGATTCCTAAATCCATTTCGAGTTCTTTTATGGAACGGCTGATATTAGGCGCCGCAATAAGCAAATTTTCAGCCGCTTTGCTAAGCGACCCCGCTTTAGCAACCTCAAGGGCATGCTTCATATGCAATAAATTCAATACTCTCACCACCGCTTTGTGATTTTATATCATTATAACATCTAATAAAAGCAAAATCAATGATATAAATATTGAGTAAACGACCATTTCTGGTTC
>JAZONB010000111.1:0-19668 GCA_045654305.1 Acutalibacteraceae bacterium
GTCGCAAAAGCATTTCACCATTGTTGTTCTGGTGAAGCATTAAGGCTTACAACCGACAGGTTAAACGAGAAGAATTTCTACGCATTCAACCCCGGTTTTGATACAAAACCTTGCAGTAAAAAAATGTAGCATAATATTAAAGCAGATGGCAAAAGCCATCTGCTTTTTTCATTACAGACCCTCATAAAGGCCTTTGTTCATCATTTTGGTAATAGCATCAACAACAACCTGTTTGTCTTCCTTATATGTAACACCGTACCATTTTTCCTCGGCAACAAGCACCCTTACTTGCTTTTCGCCGTTTTCAATTCTTTCAGAAACAACCGATGGTAAATAATACTCAGACTTCGGAACATTAATCTTCTCATCTAAGAACTTTTTGAAGCCCGTTTCGATATAACCGAACACATCGGGTCTGAATCCCCAAAGATTCATTGAAACAACCGTATCAGCAGGAAGCTCTATCCAAGTGGCGCCGTCATCTTCGGTATATTTACAATCCACAATCTTTGTTCTTTCGGTAACGGTTTTTAACAAGCCATCCTCAATTTCGCAAACACCACGGGAAACATATCCGTTTTCAGTCAAGGTGTTAGCCAAACGGAAACCAACCATTGCATAATCAGGAGAGTCGGTATTGAGGAAATCTGCCATTTGCTGAAAAGCAGAACGGCCGTAATAATCGTCGGCATTAACAACGGCAAATGGCTCTTTCACAGCGTCTTTACAGCAAAGAATTGCATGTGCTGTGCCCCAGGGCTTTTCTCTGTCAGTAGGACAGGTATACCCGTCGGGAAGCTTATCGGTTTCTTGGAAAACATACTCAACCTTGACACGGTTTGCAATACGCTTTCCCACCATTTCCTTAAAATCCTTTTCAATAGCGTGCTTTATAACAAAAACAACCTTTGTGAAACCTGCTTTTACCGCATCATATACAGAATAGTCAAGCAACACTTCCCCGCCGGGACCGATAGGCTCAATTTGCTTAAGACCTCCGAAACGACTGCCCATACCCGCAGCCATAACAACTAAAGTAATATCTTTACCCATAAAATTACCTCCAAATAATTATTCATTCATTCTATCATACTTAAACTGATTTTTCAACAAATTGCTTACATTAATTCTTTTAGATTACTTTCAAACTCAATTCCGTTTCTTTCAACAACATTACAAGATACGGTTTTGCTAAGTGACTTTGATATAAATTTCTCCGCTTTACCTACAGATTGTTTTAATGTTTTACCTTTCAAAAGACCCGCAAAAACCACAGAAGCAAATATATCACCCGTTCCGTGAAAATGAGCAGATTTTTTAGTGTTTAAAACTAATTCCGCATTATCTCCATCGAAAATCAAAGCTCCTATTTTATTACCCTTTTTAACGCCTGTTATAACGACCTTTGCCTTTGTCAAATTATAAAGTTTAACCGCTAATGACAATAATTCGTCCTCGCTAGCGTTTTCCTTATAGTCCTCACCGCAAAGAAGATAGGCTTCAGTGATATTAGGCAGAATAACATCTGCCACCGAACAAAGCTTTAACATACTATTTAAAAAGCTGTCATCTATACCGCTGAAAAATTTGCCGTTATCACCCAAAACAGGGTCCACTAAAACTATCGCATTATCTTTTTTAATAGAATCAATTTCGTTTACAAACAGTTCTATCTGCTCTTTGTCTGCAAAATATCCTGTATATACACCGTCAAATTCGATTTTTTCTGCTCGATAATGCTTAACAGTATTTTTTAAAAATTCAGTTGTATCAATTTTTTGAGGTGCTGTAAACCCGCCTGTATGGGTAGAAAGTAAAACAGTCGGTAAAACCGAAAGAGAGATACCGCAAGCGGAAATAACGGGCAAGGCTTCTGTTAAAGAACACTTGCCGTGACACGCCAACGACTGTACCGATAAAGCAGTCTTTTGAGCCATTTTCTCACTCCTTAAAGCTTTTTAGGGCAGAATTCCTTTAGAGGACATTCTTCGCATTTTGCCTTTCTTGCAGTACAAACATCTCTGCCGAAAAGTACCGTTCTGTGGCAAAAATCGTTTGATTTTTCCTCCGGCAACAGCTTTCGCATTTCTCTTTCTACCTGTAAAGGATTTGTGGTTTTCACAAATCCTAAACGGTTGCAAATTCTTATGAAATGAGTATCTGTTACAACAGCGGGTTTTCCGAAAATATCACCGCAAACAAGATTAGCTGTTTTTCTGCCTACTCCCGGAAGCTTTGTCAGTTCCTCAATACTGTCGGGCACTTCACCGCCATAATTTTCCATTAAAATTTTGCTAATGCCTAATAAATCCTGCGCTTTTGTTTTATAAAGTCCGCAGGTTTTGATTAACTCCTCTATCCGCTTAATGTCCCCTTTTGCCATTTTCTCGGCTGTAGGAAATTCACGAAATAAATCGGGAGTTACCATATTCACCCGTTTATCAGTACACTGAGCCGAAAGCCGTGTGGCTATAAGCAACTGAAACGGGTCTTTATATTCGAGCGAACATATAGCATCGGGGTAAAGCTTTTCCAAAGCCTCTACCGCCGCCAAAACTCTTTCTTTTTTACGCATTAAGCTTTAAATCTCCAAATTTGATAAGATTTAGTTTGCGCATTCCCTCAGCAATAGCAAGGGTTAAAGCGGCCGGCAAAACAAAGTGCATTGCAAGAATTTGCAAAAGAGCCACAACGGGAGAAAATCCTGCGGCAACCATACTATCATAAGCCATAAATTGACCTACCAAACCTGCCGAGCCCATACCTGAGCCTACCGGATTGCTTACCATTTTTAACAAGCACGAGGAAACAGGTCCTAAAATAGCGCTTGAGATTACGGGTGGTAACCACAAAATAGGTTTTTTAACGAGATTAGGTACCTGAAGCATTGAGGTGCCGAGTCCCTGAGCCACAAGACCTCCAAATTTATTTTCACGGTAGCTCATTACAGCAAATCCTACCATATTACAACAACAGCCTATAGTAGCCGCACCTGCAGCAAGCCCTGTAATTCCCATTGAAACGCCGATAGCAGCAGATGAAATGGGTAATGTTAAGATAATACCCATAAGCACCGAGATGGCAATGCCGCCGAAGAAAGGATATTTTTCAACATTAATGTTTACAAGATTTCCAAGCCATACCATTGCAGCAGATATGTAAGGCCCTACGAAATAACCCGCGGTCGCACCCGCTAAGATACAGCAAAGCGGAGTTACAATTATATCAACCTTGGTTTTACCTGCAACCAAAACTCCGATTTCAATAGCAACATAGGCTGCAATAAAAGCGCCCAAAGGCTCACCGGGTTTACCTATAACAAATGCTTCGTTAACAACATTTGGGAACGCGCCTATCATACCGCAAACAGCAGCGCAAACGGTGGTTAAAGGAGCCGATTTCAATTTGCAAGCAACACCGACACCGATTCCCGCACCCGTCAGAGTCTTAGCAACATTGCCCATCGCCATCAGATACCCTGCAAATGCATTGTCACCTAAAAGACTTGCAATTTGACAGATTATCGTACCGATAATCAGGGTTGAAAACAAACCCAAAGCCATACCTGAAAGTCCGTCAATAAAAACTCTGTTTAAATACTTCTTGACCATTTTAATACTTCCTTTTAGCAAGTTTTTTTAAAATTATACCAAACCGACCCTCATTTTGCAACTAATTGTTAAAATTATTCCTGTGTTATTTCCATAGTTTGCTTGTTTTTTGAATGTGTTTATGATATAATTTATCATTGAGGTGACTTCATTTGGCAAACATATATATCATAAGGCATTGTGAGACAAAAGCTAATGCTGAGAAAAAGTTGCAAGGACATATTGATATTGATATAAACGAATTGGGTGCCAAGCAGTTGCAGGCATTAACCGAAAGGTTTAAGAGCATTGATTTAGATGCCGTTTTTACCAGTCCCCTTTTACGAGCCAGAAGAACAGCCGAAGCGGTTGCCAAAGATAAAAATATTTCCATAAATGTGCTTGAGAGTTTAATAGAATTAAATTGCGGTGATTATGAGAATATGCCATATGCCGAGATAGGCGAAAAATTTCCCGACTTTTTCGACATCTGGTTTAACCGACCTTGGGATTTGGCTCCCGAAAACGGAGAAAAAATGACCGATGCCTATGAAAGAATTTGGCAAGCGGTTACAGATATCTGTAAATCACACAAAGACCAGAATGTAGCAATAGTTACTCACGGTGGAATTATACGCTGTCTTTTATGTAAAGTATTGAAAGATGACATCACAAAACTTGGCGAGATACCGTTCAGTGAAAATACTGCAGTATCCCTTTTAAAGTTCAGCCATAATATGAAATGCGATGTCGTATACTTTAATGATTCCTCCCATTTAAACCAAGAACTTAAAAATAAAGATGCCATGCCACCCGAGGAGGAACGGTAATGCTTATAATGTCAGTAGATTTAGGAAAGGTCAGAACAGGCATTGCCCTGTCTGACAATAGTGAAAGCTTTGCATTTCCAAAAACTGTTATAACAGAGCCTAACCCCCAGAAATTGATAGATAAAATTTGCGATTGTGCAAAAGAATACTCAGCAGAACTTATTGTTGTTGGTTTGCCAAGGAATATGGATGGCAGCGAGGGAAGCAGAGCTGAAGAATGCAAAGCAATTGCAGAGCAAATCCAAGCCGAAAGCGGAATCCAAACCGTTATGTGGGATGAAAGATGCACAACGGTTTCTGCTCATACAGCGCTTAATTACACCGATACCAAAGGTAAAAAAAGAAAAAATGTTATTGATGCCGTTGCTGCGGTAATAATACTTGAAGACTATTTGAAATTTAGACAAAACCGAAAGGAAAGTTAGAATGTATAAATTTGAAATACATCTTCATACAAATAATTGCAGCGCATGTGCTATTTCATCGCCTGAAGAGATGGTTGATATAGCTGCCGAAAAAGGCTATAGCGGAATTGTTATAACCAACCATTTTTATTACGGTAACACCTGTGTTGACAGAAAATTACCTTGGGAAGAATTTGTAGACGCTTATAAAAAGGACTACAAAATTGCAAAAAATTACGGAAAGAAAAAAGGAATAACCGTCTTTTTCGGTCTTGAAGATTGCTATGCTAGGGGAAAAGAAATGCTGATATACGGTCTAGGGCCTGAACATTTTTCAGCACATCCCGAGTTTAATACAATGTCACCAAAAGAAAAGTCGGATTTCGTTCACAGCTTTGGCGGACTTTGTGTATGCGCTCACCCCTTTAGAGACAGGAGTTATATCCCCGACCCCGACGTCCCACCAAATCCCGATTTGTTTGACGGTGTTGAGGGCTTCAACCTTTGCAACCATCCCGAAGAAAACAAGAAAGCATTTGAATATGCACTTAAGCACAAAAAATTCATAATCTCGGGTAGCGACACCCATAGCGTGAATAATTTTGGTGACGCGGGTATTTATTTTGATACGCCCGTTACAAACTATAAAACTTTTATCAAAAAAATGAAAAACGGTGAGTTTGGACTCATCTATCCTAAATAAACAATTTGTGGTGAATTTTATGTTTACAACTGTTAAAGGTCTTAAAATAGAGTATACCGATAGAGGAAACGGAACTCCCGTGTTATTGCTTCACGGTTGGGGTTCTTCCTTTGCAGTTTATGAAAGATTAATGCTCGCTTTAGGTGAGCGTTGCCGAATGGTTGCGGTTAATTTCCCCGGTTGTGGAGAAAGCGAAACTATGAAAGAGCCTTGGACACTTGAGGACTACTGTGATTTTTGTTTGGAATTTATGAAAAATGTAGGACTTGAAAACCCAATACTTATAGGTCACTCTCACGGCGGCAGAGTAATCCTAAAAATGACTGCCGAAAAAATGATAGAGCCACCAAAAATCGTTTTGCTTGACAGTGCAGGGTTAATACCTAAAAAAACCTTTAAGCAAAAATGTAAAATTAAAAGTTTCAAAGCAATTAAGACTGTATTGACTCTGCCTGTTGTAAAAAATTACAGCGAGGGTCTTTTAAACAAAGCTCGAAAGCATTTTGGCTCGGCAGACTATAATGCCGCTGACGAGGTTTTAAGAAAAACCCTTGTTAACCTTGTTAACACCGATTTGCGTGAAATTTTACCCAACATTTCATGCCCCTCTCTGCTTATATGGGGCGACTGTGATACTGCAACCCCCTTAGAAGATGCAAAAATCATTGAAAGCCTTATTCCAGATGCTGGACTTTGCGTACTCAAGGGAACGGGCCATTATTCATTCTGCGAAAAGCCCTACGATGCAGAGGCTATCCTTAAAAGCTTTATTTGAAAGGACGGATTAAATGAATTACTATTTATTAGTTTCGTTGGTTTTAGCGGCTGTCTCTTCCCTATTTGCTATAACTAGGCAGTTGCAAATGCTACAACAAAATTCATATTATCCCTCACGCTATTTTGGTTGGTTAAAAGAAAATCTGCCGTTTTTTGATGAAATAATATTTCTTATTTCTGCTGTGCTTTTCATTTTTCACTTGTATATACCACAAATGATTTTCTGCGCGGCAGTTTTAGCTATCAGAATTCCCGTTTCCTTATCACAACAAAAGAAATCTATTAAAAAATTGGTGTTCACTGCGCGCATTAAAAGGCTTTTTGCCACGGCAATAGTGTTGCAACTTGCTTTAATCACCATATATGCCGTCAAACCCATTTCTTTAGCGGGCACCTTGTCATTAGACATAAGTTTTCTGCTTTCTTTCCTCACTCCCGTCTTTACTCTTTTAATCTGGACTATCAATGTCCCCATTGAAAAGGGAGTGAATTTGTGGTATATAAATGATGCTAAAAAAATTCTTCGTTCCTATAAAGATTTAAAGGTAATCGGAATTACGGGAAGCTACGGAAAAACAACAACCAAGTTCATTTTGACACGAATTTTAAGCGAAAAATACAATGTAGTTTGTACACCCCAAAGTTTTAATACCCCCATGGGTGTTGTGAGAACAGTGCGTCAGCATTTTAAACCCCAAACACAGATATTTGTTTGTGAAATGGGTGCTAAAAACGTGGGCGATATTAAAGAAATTTGTAATATTGCAAGTCCCGATTTTGGTTTGATTACTTCTGTGGGAGAACAGCACCTTGAAACCTTTAAGAGTGTTGACAATGTATTTAAAACCAAGTTTGAGTTAGCAGACGCGGTTATGAAAAACAACGGTGTGACCTTTGTGAACGGTGACAGTAAAGAGATAATCGAACGAATTTGCAAAGACAGTTTTAAGATTTACGGAAGCGACAACTCTTTTGATTATACAATAAATAACATTACTTGTGACCGTTTCGGCTCAAAGTTTGACCTTAGTATAGACGGGACTGTTATAAACCTTTCGACCCGTCTTTTAGGAAAACATAGCGCCCTCAATATTGCAGGTGCCGCCGCTTTGGCGTATACCTTAGGTGTTTCTGCCGAGGATATTAAATTTGCAGTAGCATCCCTTAAACCTACCGAACACAGGTTAGAAATGAAAACCGGTATTAACCGCTCGCTTTTAATTGACGATGCATACAACGCCAACCCCGAAGGCTCATTGGAGGCTGTAAATGTGTTAGGCTCCTTTGAGGGAATGAAAAAGGTTATCATAACTCCAGGTCTTATCGAACTTGGCGAAAAAGAATACGAATGCAACTTTAATCTTGGAGTTCAAAGTGCTAAGGTATGCGATATAATCATTCTTGTAGGGTTAACCCGTTCCAAACCTTTAGCTGACGGTGTTAAATCCACCGACTTCAACACTGAAAACCTTTATACTGTAGCAAGTTTTAAGGACGCTATGGAGATATTCTCCAAGATAGCTGACAATAACACAGTTGTGCTTTTAGAAAATGATTTGCCCGATAACTATTTAAAATAAGAGGTCTTTTTATGAAAACTAATGTAGCGTTTTTTTATGGTTGCCGTTCGGTCGAACATGAGGTATCTATTATTTCCGCAGTTCAGGCTATGATGGCTATTAACAAAGAAAAATATGACATTACCCCTGTTTATGTTACCAAGGATGGCGAAATGTACACAGGAGAAAAGCTGTTTTCCATTGAGGAATACAGAAATCTGCCTGCCCTTTTGTCAGAGTGCAAAAAGGTTTTCTTTGTAAGAGAAAACGGCAAGGTACTTATGAAACAGGAAAGCGAAAAGGGATTTTTCAAAAAGGAAACCCCTGCTGTTCAAATCGATGTTGCTTTCCCCGTTGTTCACGGAACAAACTGTGAGGACGGCACTATTCAAGGTTACTTAGAATTCTTGGGACTTCCTTATGTTGGATGCGATATACTTTCCTCTGCAGTCGGAATGGATAAAGCAGTATTTAAAGATGTTCTTAAAAACGCAGGACTCCCCGTTCTTAACTGTATTTCCTTTACAGCAAGAGAATACCTTAGCAATAAAGAAAGCTATGCCAAAAGATTTGCCGAGGAAATCGGATATCCTCTTATTGTAAAACCCATAAACCTAGGCTCCAGTGTTGGAATAAGCAAGGTTAATTCTCCCGAAGAATTAGATGAGGCTTTAACCCTTGCCATTTCCTTTGCAGACAAGATTTTGGTTGAACGAGCCGTTACTAATCTTAGAGAAATAAACTGCTCAGTTTTAGGTGACAGCGATTCCTGTAGTGCAAGTGTTTGTGAAGAGCCTTTTATGAACGATGAAATTTTATCATACGAAGATAAATATATGTCGAACGCCAAGAGTGGTCAAAGTAAGGGTATGGCGTCGTTAGGCAGAAAAATTCCCGCCGATTTAACCGAAAAGCAAGCCTTAGAAATCAGAGAACTTTCATGTAAGATATTCAAAGCTATCGGCGCTTGCGGAGTTGTAAGAATAGATTTTATTATTGATAATGACAACGGCAAGATTTACGCCAACGAGATTAACACTATACCCGGCTCACTTAGTTTCTATCTTTGGGACGCAAGCGGTATGAAATACCCCGAACTTTGCGACAGACTTATTGAACTCGCATTCCGCAGACAGCGAAACAGAGAAAATTTAACCTTTACTATTGATACCAATATCCTTTCGGGAGTTTCGCTCGGGGGAAGTAAGGGTTCAAAAGGAGCAAAATTCTAATGACCGAGCTGATATCACGGCTTTTCATTAAAAACTATAACAATATAAAGGATAATAATGTAAGAAAATCCTATGGTACACTTGGTGGTGTTGTGGGAATTATATGCAACTTTATCCTTTGCATAATAAAAATGACGGTGGGATTTATTTCGGGCTCAATTTCCATTATGGCAGACGGATTTAACAACCTTTCAGATATGGGCTCGTCACTTGTTACGATTATCGGTTTTAAATTAGCAGGAAAACCTGCCGACCGCGACCACCCGTTTGGTCACGGCAGAATGGAATATATGTCCGCATTTATAGTGTCAGTATTCATACTTATTGTTGGTGTTGACCTGTTCGAAAACTCGGTAAGCGCATTGATAAACAACGATAAAGCACCTACATACAGCATTATTTCTGTAATTGTACTTGTTGTTTCGGTACTGATTAAGTTTTGGATGTATCTCTTTAACAGGAAGCTTGGAAATAAAATTTCCTCTGATGCGCTTATAGCTACCGCTAAGGACAGTTTCAATGATGCTTTAGCAACAACCGCCATTCTCATAAGTGTAGGCATTTCTGTTTTTGCCGATTTACCGTTTAATTTAGATGCTCTTATGGGTATTTTGGTTTCATTGTTTATTCTTTGGTCGGGCATCACCTCAGCAAAGGATACACTTGACCAGATTTTAGGTATGCCACCCGAAAAAGAACTGATAGAAAATCTTGAAAGCACGATAATGTCATTTAAAGAATTTATAGGAATTCACGATTTAATAGTTCACAACTACGGTCCCGGAAGACAGTTTGCTTCGGTACACGTTGAGGTTTCGCAAGACAGCGATATTGTAAAATGCCACGAACAAATTGATTTGTGTGAAAAGCTTGTTGGCGAACAGCTTGATTTGAGTCTTGTGATACATATGGACCCTATTGATAGTAACAATGAAACGGTAACACAAACCCGCGAAAAAATGGCAGAAGCCTTAAAGGTTATTGATGAATCATTGACACTCCACGATTTTAGAATGACACCGCTTAGTGAAAAACGGACTAATTTAATCTTTGACGTGGTTGTTCCCTCTAGCCTCGAACTGACCGAAAGAGAGTTAGAAGAAAAAATTAAAAACCTTGCAAAACTGATAAATCCGATTTTTGAATGTGTTATCACCTTTGATAACGATTTCATTGGAAAATAATTAAATATTGTCTTAATTTAAACAGCACCAAAAAGGTGCTGTTTTTTTGTTTCTTGCTAATATTTCACAAAAAATGTGGAAAAGTATTATAAGAAATCATTAGGAGGCATATTATGAAAAATAAAATTTTATCAGCAATTCTCTGCATATTTACCATACTTTCATTTGTTACGGTATCAGGTTGCGGTAAAAAAAGTGAAAGTTTAGTTTACTTTTTAAACTTCAAACCCGAATCGGCAGAAGTTTATAAAGAACTTGCAAAAAAATACGAAGAGGAAAGCGGAACTGCCGTAAAGGTAGTAACTGCTGCCGCCAACACTTACGAGCAAACGCTTAAATCCGAAATTGCAAAATCCGATGCACCCACTATATTTCAGGTAAACGGCCCTATCGGTTATGACGCTTGGGCTGATTACTGCCTTGACATTAAGGACAGCAAGCTTTATTCATATCTTTCTGACAAAAACCTTGCTATAAAAGACGGTGACGGCGTTTACGCTATCCCTTATGTTGTAGAAGGCTACGGTATTATTTACAACAATGCAATAATGGACAAATATTTTGCGTTAAGCAATAAAAAGACCAACATTGAAACCGCCAGCGAAATCAACAGTTTTGATAAACTAAAAGCTGTAGTTGAAGATATGACCGCAAATAAGGATAAATTGGGTATCAAAGGCGTGTTCGCTTCCACCTCACTTGCAAGCGGAGAGGACTGGCGTTGGCAAACCCACCTTTTAAACATTCCGCTTTATTATGAAATCATTAAGGACAACCCCGAAAAGGACCCTACCTTAAATTTGCTTGACACAAAAGAAATCAAGCATAACTACTCTAAAAATTTCCAAAGTTTGTTTGACCTTTATATAAACAATTCAGTCACCGCCAAAACCCTTTTAGGCTCTAAGTCCGTTGCAGATTCCATGGCGGAATTCGCTCTCGGTCAAGTAGCAATGGTACAAAACGGAAACTGGGGTTGGTCACAGATTTCAGGTGTTGAGGGCAACACTGTTAAAGAAAGTGATGTTAAAATGATGCCTATGTATATAGGTGTTGAGGGAGAAGCCAATCAAGGAATTTGCATCGGTACAGAAAACTACTTTGCAATCAACAAAAACGCTTCTAAAGAAAAACAGGAAGCCTCCCTTAAATTCCTCGAATGGTTATTTTCAAGCGAAACAGGTAAAAAATACGTAACCGAAAAACTCGGTTTCATTACACCTTTCAACACATTCAAGGAAAACGAACAACCCGCCGACCCATTAGCCAAAGAAATAACCCGTTATATGTCCGACAGCAGTTATAAAAATATCCCTTGGGTATTTACTGCATTCCCAAGCGAAGCATTTAAAAAGGATGTGGGAAGCGCTCTGCTTGATTACGCTCAAGGCACTAAAAAATGGGATGAGGTAGAAAAAACCGTTATTTCTAAATGGAAGAGTGAAAGAGATTGAAAATAAGACCCTACAGAAGGTATTTTCCGATTTTTGTAATGCCCTGCCTCTTTGCCTTTTTAATTGCATTTGCAATACCATTTATAATGGGGTTGTTTCTGTCATTCACCGAGTTTAGAACTGTTACTGACGCTCAATTTGTAGGTTTTTCAAACTATATCAGGGCATTTAGCGAAGACAGCGGCTTTCTCGACTCACTTTGGTTCACGATAAAATTCGCCGTAGTATCGGTTATCACGATAAATGTAATAGCTTTCTTTCTGGCGCTGATTTTAACAAAATCAGTGCCGGGTACAAAGCTTTTTAGAACGGTTTTCTTTATGCCGAATTTAATCGGCGGTATTGTACTCGGTTATATCTGGCAACTAATCATTAACGGCGTACTTTTAAATTTTAATTATTCGATAACCTCTGACCCCACCTTTGGATTTTGGGGGTTGGTAGTTCTTATGAACTGGCAAATGATAGGCTATATGATGATTATTTATATTGCAGGTATTCAAAATATTTCAGGCGATATTTTAGAAGCCGCAAAGGTAGACGGAGCTAATGCTTATGTTACACTAACCAAGATTATCATACCCTCGGTTATGCCGTCTGTGACCATTTGCCTTTTTTTAACAATAACAAACTCCTTTAAGCTTTTTGACCAAAACTTGGCTCTTACAGCAGGCGCTCCCGCCAACCGAACGCAAATGGTTGCACTCAACATTTACGAAACCTTTTATTCGAGAAACGGATATGAGGGTGTCGGTCAAGCAAAGGCGGTTATTTTCTTTATAATTGTAGCTGTAATTGCATTGGCGCAACTTTATATCACAAGGAAAAAAGAGGTGGAAAACTAATGCGCGAAAGACTTTTTAATACCATTTGTTTCTTCGTCTTACTGGTGCTTTCCGCAATTTTTATTTTCCCTGTATTCGTGGTGCTTATCAATTCCTTGAAACTGAAGTTCTCCATTACCACTGCACCTTTTGTACTTCCAAATGCCGACACTTTCAGCGGTGCAGAAAATTATTTGACAGGTCTTGAAAAAACGGGATTCTTATCGGCGCTTGGCTGGTCGCTGTTTGTAACAGTCCTTTCGGTTTTAGTGATTATAGTATTCACTTCTATGACTGCTTGGTATATCACAAGAGTAAAATCATTATTTAGTTCCCTTTTTTACTATGCGCTTGTGTTTTCTATGATAGTTCCGTTTCAAATGGTAATGTTCACTATGTCAAAAATCGCAAATGTATTGCGCCTTGATAATCCTTTAGGTCTTATTTTCATTTATCTGGGATTTGGTGCTGGACTGTCGGTATTTATGTTTTCAGGCTTTATAAAAACCGTTCCGCAAACCATTGAAGAAGCCGCCACCATTGACGGTTGTAACACTTTTCAGGTTTTTTGGCTTGTGGTATTCCCCATTTTAAAACCCACCGCCATTACAGTAGCAATCCTTAATACTATGTGGATTTGGAACGACTATCTTCTGCCGTATCTCGTAATCGGTAAGGATTACAAAACCATTCCTATTGCTGTGCAGTATTTAAAAGGCGGTTACGGCTCGGTTGATATGGGAGCTTTAATGGCAATGCTTGTGCTTTCGATTATACCCGTTGTTGTTTTTTATCTTTTCTGCCAAAAATATATCATAAAAGGGGTAGCCTCGGGTGCGGTTAAAGGTTAAATTGAAAAAACAAAAAAGAGGGGTTTTGCTCCCTCTTTCTTCTCTGCCCTCAAAACACGGAATCGGTGACTTTGGTAAGGAGGCCTACCATTTTATTGACCTTTTAAGTAAAACGGGTCAAAATTATTGGCAAATGCTCCCCTTATGTCCTGTGGGTAGAGGAAATTCACCATACGCCTCGGTTAGCGCTTTTGCGGGCGAAATACTTTATATAAGCCTAGAATTGCTTTGTGATGACGGACTGTTAAAGCAAACCGAAATAGCAAATGTTACCTTTGGCAAAAATGTCGATTATAAAAAGGCACGAGAATTTAAAATACCTTTACTTCGGTTAGGCGTCAGCCGTTTCGAATTACCAAACAGCGACTACGAAGAATTTTGCAAAAAAAACGCTTATTGGTTAGATGATTATGCAAGTTATATGTCGCAAAGAAATGGTGATACAACTGACTTTTACAAAATAACACAATATTTCTTTTTCAGTCAGTATGAAAGGCTTCACAACTACGCCGCTGTAAATGACATTAAGATAATTGGTGACATTCCTTTTTATGTTGATAATGACAGCGTCGATGTATGGTCGCACCCCCAAATTTTTAAATTAGGCAAAGATTTGACTCCTACTTTGGTAGCAGGGGTGCCGCCCGATATTTTTAGTTCAACAGGTCAGCTTTGGGGCAATCCGATTTATAACTGGGATTATTTAAAAGCCACTAACTATGGTTGGTGGAGGGAGCGTATGCTACACAATGCTTACCTCTATGATATTATAAGGGTGGACCATTTCAGAGCATTTGCAGATTATTATTGTATTCCTGCAGGCGCCAAAGATGCAAAAGGCGGATTTTGGCAAACCGGTGTGGGTTATGATTTTTGGAGCAAAATGATTCCACAGCTTAATAGTACCAAAATCATCGCTGAAGATTTAGGCGGAGAGGATTCCCCGCTTGTTATAAAGCTTTTAAAGAAAACGGGTTTTCCAAATATGAAGGTTTTGCAATTTGCCTTTGATTCAGATGAACGGGACCCTTTTCTGCCCAAAAACTTTAAAAGTAACTGCGTATGCTATACCGGTACCCACGACAACGATACCACCCTTGGTTGGTATCAAAAGGCAAGCGATAAGGAAAAAGAACTGTTTCATCGGTTAGTACCAGAGAAATACCCTTCCCCCGTTTTAAATTTAATCTCTTTTGCGCTAAATTCAAAAGCCAAAACAGTTATAATCCCTTTTGCCGATTATTTAGAGCTTAATTCTTCTCACCGCCTTAATACGCCCGGAACACCAAAAGGTAACTGGGAATGGCGTTTTTCTAACGAGGAAATAACCGATGAACTTAAAATGAAAATGAAAAATATATAAAAAATCCCGATAGTCGCCTATCGGGATTTCAATTTATTCTTCTGATTTTTTCTCTAATTCAATGTCTGCAACAACTACATTAACCTGTGTTACGGCAGTTCCTGTCATATTCTGAATTTTTTCTTTAACATTTGCCTGAACCTTTTCGGCAACATCCTTTACAAAGGCTGCCTCTTTAACGCTGATATAAATATTGATTTTAAGTGCACCGTTAACACTTTCAACCTTAACACCAGTAAAGGGAGTTTTGGTTTTGACAGCGCCTTTTAAATCAATAGCTTTCTTTGAAAGTCCTGCAACGCCATCAATTTCCTTAGCGGCAATTTCGGCCATTTTTGCTAACACCTCGGTATTAACCGAAAGCTCTGTTTTGTTATCCATATATTTATACCTCCGTAGAATGTATTGCAAAATCTTACAATATCATTATACCACAATTTTAAAATAACACAACAAAAATTTTATTTAACGGGGATTATTTTAATTTGCGCAAGAGGTATTTCGGTTTCGCCGATAACTACATCCTGAATTTGAAGCGTTTGCTGAGAGGTTAACCCCTCGCTTTTGACAGCAACAGTTATACCGTTGTCGTTTATAATCGTTAACGCCTGTTTAAAACCCTTACCCTTAAGCAAAGCCTCTATGTTGCTTTCCTGCTCCATTCGTGTAGCTATTTCCTCAGCCTTTGCAAGAGCGGATTTTTTATCCCCCTCTTTAAGCTTGTCGTTATCAAGGGTTTCTTCTATAAGCTCAATAGCATCTTCTCTTGCCTTTTCACGGTCTTTTTTAGCAGTTGTAAAATAATCCGTTTCTGCCTTTGCCGAGGTTTCAACCGCATCGTCCGCAGATGAGGTGCTCACATAAGACGCTTCTCCTAAATATTTTGTGTCGCTTGGCAAATATTTGGTATTAAGCCAGATAGCCGCTCCCAAAGCCACAACCATTAAAGCCACCGTTAATTGACTTTTTCCTAAAACCTTACCTTTTTTCACTATGTATTCCTCCCACAAATGTATACTCTTTTCGAATTTATATCCAAAGCCGCTGTGACAGCATTTTGAATTTTTTCTACAATGTATTCGTTATCACCGCCATCACAAACTATGGCAACACCTCTAACCTCCGGCATTTCGGTGGTGACAAGCAACGCCTCCTCGCCTCCGTCAGCAGTTTTCACAGTAATATAACCCTCTTTAACACCGCTGTCGGATATTCGGTTTTCCTTTTCCTGTTTTTCTGTCAGCGTTTCTTCTTTTATATCGGCATAAGCATATTTTATACCGCTCTCCAAGGTTATAACCACCGAAACATTTTTGCTCCCTGTGATATCAATAACCGTTTTCTTAATATCATTTTCCAAAACTGCTTTGTATTCCTCGGCTGTTATTGAGGTGACAGGCAAGACTTCATTTTCACTGTCGCTTGTGGATATTATTGAGGATAAAAGCAGAAGGGCAATACCGATTATCCCTAAAAAAACAATATTTTTAGGGTTTTTGAACATCTTTAAATATTTATTTACTATTTCATTCATTTATTACTTCCACCTTAAAATTTTTAGTTTCCGCACCTAAAACTGTTAATATTTTTTGTTTGTCACAGTCTGTATATATTTTTACCTTAGTACAACTTATGCCGTCCGTATCAAAATTATCCGTAGAAACGCAAATTTCTCTGAAATCTATTCCCGCTTTTTGGAGCGCAAGTGCAACTGTATACTCTGCTGCAGAATTTTCGAGTTCAGCAGTATCTACAGATACTGTAGTATTAAAATCGAAATCAAAATCACTCATTTTCATTTTTACCCCTGAAATTGTGACAACTATGATTAAAAAGCAAAGAGACAAAACATATTTTACTGACCTTTCCATCTTGCCCGACGGACTTATAATGAATAATGCTCCAAAGCAAATACCTGCCGTACAAAAGGCAGTAATTAACGAATTGAACCAGTTCATACTTTACCCACCGACACCACAACCGACAACGATATCACAAACAACGCCATTGATAAAAGAAGTATTCCGCAAAGCACCGAAACAGCCGTATCCACACATTTAAGTAAACGACATATATTTTCCGACGATAATATCTGAGCCACCATAGCGGTCACATTAAGGCATAACCGCCATAATATCAATTCTACCAACAACGGCAAAAAAATTACACAACACGCCACAACGCCATAAATTGCAACCGAGGTTTTAAGAATGCCTAACGAGGCGGTAACGGTTGTTAAAGCTTCCGACAGCACTGTCCCCGCAACAGGCACAGAGCTTCCTATTACAAACCTTGCCGTTCTCATTGTTAAAGAGTCGGCAGATGCGCTTATGGTGGTTTGTATACTTAGAACCCCTAAAAATATAGTTGTAGTTAATGACATTATCCAAAAGGATATCTTTTTGAGGCTTTCGTTAAGGTTAGTTTTAGCAAGCAACGGCGACACCCCCGAAGCTATACTAACGCTCAAATACCCACACATTAATGGTATTACAAAATGATTAGCAACTATCTCGACTACCTGAGTAGCGCCAAGTAACAAACCACTCATAGATACCGAGGTTGCCGCCTGTCCGTTAACCGCCACAATTACAGCAAAAACAGGAACGAACGCAGTCATAAAAACCGATACCGACTGTAAAACCTCAACCGCAGAATTTATAACACTTAATAATGGCGCTGTTATAATTGCCGCCGATGCGGCTGTAACAGCAAATGCGGCTGTAATATCAGAAATACTGCTTTGATGAGCATTTAGTATTCCGCTTATCAAAACTACCGCTAAAATAAGCGTCGCCACACTAAATGGAGCTGTGATTTTTTTCTTTGCACCGTCAAGCAGAAACCCAAAAACCTCACTTACTCCTATTTTGCCTACCCATTCATTTTCTCCTGCATTAATACCATTTTGCTTTAAAAATTCCTTGCTGTCATTCGGTAAAGAATCCTCAAGCTTTTCTACACCTGATAATTCTTTCTGTTCTTTCAAAAACTCCTCGGCGGTTAACCCTTTAGCCGTTAAATCCAAAGAAAGAACTACCGAAATCACTATAATTAAAGATACTATTTTTTTCATTTTAAAAAACCTATGGCAGTTTCTAAAACCGACATCAGTATAGGCACCGAAAGTAAAAAAATTGCTGATTTTCCCGCAAGCTCAGCCTTTGAAGCGAGGGTGGTCTGACCGGCATCACGGCAAGCATCAGCAATAAAATCTGTTATGTAAGCCAGTCCCACCGCCTTGAGGGCTACCTTAAAATACTCTGTTTCAACACCGGAATCTGATAGTTTTTCTTCGATTTCCTTTATCGGTTGTGACACAGCGCCCAGTACAAAAATTAAAACACATATCCCACAAGCTACCGCAATACCAAAAGCATACTCGGCAGATTTTTGTTTTAATACAATGCAAAGCGCCGCTGAGACAACACAAATCGCCAGTATCTTCCAAACCTCGTTCATCATAATCCAAACAACGACTTTACAGTTGTAAATAGCTCTGCAACAGCATTTACGACCATTAAAAGCACAACCACAAGTCCCGCTAAAGTGGTAAGTAATGCCTGTTCTTCCCTGCCCGAGCGAACAAGTACCAGATTAAGGACGGTTACGATAATTCCTATTGCGGCAATTTTAAATATTATATCTATATTCATTCCTTCACCTACAACATTATAATAAATAAAATAAGCCCACTCAAAAAGCCAAGCTTAATGTAAAGTTTTTTGTATTTCTCTTCATCCAATTTAGAGCTTTCCGCATTGGTTTTAATTTTATCTTCTATTGATTCTATAAATTTTAACTGCGAGGCTTTTTCTGTAGTTCCAAGATTAGATAAATAGTTTAATAAAAGGGTTTCGTCTGTATCCTTAAAAATTTTTTTATTAAGACAAACATTTTCTTTTTTTAGAAAAAAATTTCTAATCTGGATATGAAACTCACTCTCTATGTTTTTATATTTATCGATAAGATTAATTAATGTGTTTTCTCTAAATGAAATTTCTGTTTTTACTTCGATATTAAATTGCAAAAAATCTGAAAAAAATTTTCTTCTAATACTAAACCTTTTTGAAAAAACAAGACCCATCATCGTACAAAAAAACAAAACAAATAAACCAAACAGCAAATTCATACAATCTTTTCAAACCAAGAATTATAAATACTATCTATTCTTCCAGGTGTACTAGCCCCCTTTAATACAATATATTTATCAAAAAGATTATTAATAAATTCACTTTTTCGAGCAACGTCTTTAATTGAGCTACCATGAATACTAGCGATCACCTTTACACCAGAATTAATTACATTTTGTACACCTAACCAATCTTCTTCACCAGATAACTCATCGGTAACTATCACGTTAGGAGACATAGCGCGAATCCCAAACGAAAAAGCGTAATTTTTATTACACATTGAAATTTTATCTATAAAGTTCCCAAAAAGGTTATTAAACTCTTTTCTTTCATCAACGACCAGTATAGAATATTTTTTCAAATCGTTTAATTTTAAGATAATATCTTTTAATATAGTTGTTTTTCCCCCAAAAGGCTGAGAAATTATAAGACTATTAGAGATTTCTTTATTAACAATATGTTTAAATATTTCATTTGAGCAATCTTTTATTAAATGAGGAATTCTAACGTTAAGAGATGAAATATTTTTTATAGTGACAACTTGTCCCGAATCGTAAACACATTCACCACAAAGACCAATTCTAACACCATTTTTGGTTGTTAAAAATCCTTTTTTTATACTATCGTTAAAGGCATAAACTGAATTTTCTGTAACTTTATTTATAATTGTATCTATATCTTCTTTTAAACATATATCCTCTTTACCACCAATAATTAAATGTTCATTGTTATAATTTACTATAGAGTTATAGCCAAGCCTAAGT
>JAZONB010000112.1:0-6114 GCA_045654305.1 Acutalibacteraceae bacterium
AAAAATGTTTGTGGTTATGATAAAATATATTGCACCAATCTTTATTCTGTTGATTTTGATTTCTTCGGTACTCAATGCCTTCGGTATTATTAAAATCTAATGGAGATTTATAAATATGGAAAGCACCATAAGAGATATGACGATACAAGATAAAAACAGCGTTCTTGAAATGATGCGAGTCTTTTATGCGTCGCCCGCAGTATTCACAAATGGCTCAGACGAAATTTTTTTAAGCGATATAGAAAACTGCATCAATAACAATCCGTATTTAGAAGGATATATTATTGAAAATTCAAATGATATACTGGGATATGCTATGATTGCAAAAAGTTTTTCAACCGAATTTGGAAAACCGTGTATTTGGATTGAAGATTTATATATTAAGGAAGAGTACCGCGGTTTGAGTGTCGGAAAAACCTTTTTTGAATTTATCACAAAAAAGTACACAGACTGTATTTTTCGCTTAGAGGTGGAAGAAGAAAACGAGAGAGCCATCAGGCTGTACAAAAAATGCGGATTTACCGTTTTACCATATATGGAAATGAAAAAATGAATTGACAATTCACATTTGTGGTTGAGATTATGAACAGTAAATCTAAATCACGCTATATACTAAAAAATCACTTTGCAAAGCCTTGCCTTGTGCTTTTAGATAATCTCTACAAAGGATTTTTTGGAAGTGATAAGTAATAGTGAATAGTTCCGAAGCATTCTGCAAGTCTATTGATTCATTTTTATTTAAAATGTTATTTGCTATGATAAAATAAGCAGCATATATTACCGTGAGGGGAACTTTGTGATATGAATTTGAAAATCAAAGACCGCTATATGTTCATATTTGGTGTTGCTATATGCTTTGGTATAGCAGGACTGTCCGTTTTCTTGGAAAAAATAATTCCCGGAGGGCTACTTGGTGCTTCCATTATTGCCTTGTTCCTGGGAACGATTATTAATAGTTTTTTTCATCCATCTTGGATGAAGCCTGCTTTAAAATTTACATCCAAAAGAATTTTAAAGGTAGCAATCATACTTTTAGGTGCATCCTTGTCAATTGACACGATTATGTTTGTAGGTAAAAAAACCTTTTTTGTAATGATTTTCACTTTTGCTATGTGCTTTGGTGGCGGCTATTTTGTTCGCAAACTTTTCGGCTTGAATTGGAAACTTGGTAATCTGATTTCTGCGGGAACGGGCATTTGCGGTGGTTCTGCCATCGCAGCTATTTCTCCCGTAATTGATGCAGAGGACAAAGATATTGCCTTTGCTATGTCTTCAACATTTATTTTTGATATGGTGATGGTTGCTTTATATCCAATTATGGGCAAGCTTTTAGGTATGACAGATATTGCCTACGGCGTATGGGCGGGAACATCTGTGAACGATACCGCAAGCGTTGTGGCTTCGGGATATGCTTTTTCAGAGATTGCAGGTGATTTTGCCACAATGGTTAAACTCACCCGAACAATTGCAATTATTCCTACCGTGTTGGTTTTTGCATATATCGGCACACGCATAAAACAGAAGGAACTTAAAGAAACGAACAAAGGACAAAAAGTAAATCTGATGAAAATAATCCCTTGGTTTATTGGTGGCTTTTTGTTGCTCGCTGTTTTAAATAGTGTTGGATATATTCCCGCCGCATTGGGCGGTGTTATAAAAAACACAAGTAAATTTTTGATGGTTACCGCCTTGGCGGCAATCGGCTTGGGAACAAGCATAACCGATTTTAAAAAAGCGGGACTTGCACCCATGTTCTATGGAATTACAATTGATACGCTGGTAACTTTGACGGCACTTGGTGTTATCTGGTGCATGGGGCTGATGTAACCCCCTCAACAAATGTAAAAACAGATTATGATTGAAGCCGCGGGAATAGGCTTTGCGGTAGCAAACGCAGTTGAAGAGACCAAAAAAGTTGCCGACTATATAACGGTAAGCAATAACGAACATGTGATTTGAGCAATTATTGACGGTTTAGACAAAGGAACTTTTAAATTAAAATCACATATTTAAATCGTATACTACAATAACCACGAGGAAACAAGCGATATTCAAAACAGACCTTGGATAAAGCCTGAAGATATTCTCGGTATTGCAGATGAGAAATTAGATTTTGCACCGCCTGCTACAACAACACGCAGTGATAATTTTATTAAACTTTAGTTGTAAAAATTCAAAATAGGTATATAACAAACTCCCCACGCCCCGCTTGGTGTGAGGAGTTTTTCATTTTGTGATAATAATCGAGTAAAAGATAATTGAAAAAATATATCTTATGTAGTAAAATTGATTTTGAAAGTGGGTGTTTATATATGAATAATAAAATCAATAGATTAAAATACGCCTGCTACAGCGCAAATGCAACTATGTCTGTAGTGGCAAATCTTTCGCCCGTTCTTTTTGTTACATTTCGCTCGCTCTACGGGATTTCATACTCATTATTAGGGTTATTGGTTTTAATAAATTTTGTCACTCAGTTGATAATCGACCTTATTTTTTCTTTCTGTGCACACAAATTCAATATATCCAAAACGGTTAAAGCTATCCCTTTGATTGCCATTTTGGGATTCCTTATATACGCTGTCTGGCCTTTTGTTTTTCCTGATAAGGTTTATTTGGGATTGGTTATCGGAACTATTATATTTTCTGCCGCCAGCGGTTTCAACGAAGTGCTTATCAGCCCTGTTATTGCCTCCGTACCGTCAGACGACCCCGACAGAGAAATGAGCAAGCTCCATTCTATTTATGCGTGGGGTGTTGTTTTCGTTATCATAATCAGCACATTGTTCCTACTTTTGGCAGGAAATGAAAACTGGCAATTTCTCGCACTTGCTTTCATTCTGATACCCCTTGTTTCGGCTTTTCTATTCCTTGGAAGCGATATTCCTCATATCGAAACGCCAAATCATACCTCAGATGCTATAAAGCTACTTCGTAATAAAGGCGTATGGCTGTGTATTTTCGCTATATTTATCGGCGGTGCTGCCGAATGCACTATGGCTCAATGGAGCTCAGGGTATCTCGAGCAAGCATTGGGAATACCAAAAATTTGGGGCGACCTTTTCGGTGTGGCTCTTTTCTCGGTTATGCTCGGTTTAGGACGTTCTATCTATGCTAAAAAAGGTAAGAACATTGGCAGAGTTCTCACCTTTGGCGCTGTTGGTGCAACGTTTTGCTATTTCACGGCGGCGGTTTCAGGTGTACCGTGGATAGGTCTTTTAGCCTGTGCATTTACAGGTTTTTGTACTTCAATGCTATGGCCCGGAAACTTGGTGGTGGCCTCAGGCAGATACCCTGAGGGCGGTGTGTTTATATACGCTTTAATGGCGGCAGGCGGTGATTTGGGTGCATCGGTTTCTCCGCAACTTGTGGGAATTATTACCGATACTGTGATGTCAAACCCGACAACAGCTTTGCTTGCAACAACCCTTAATCTATCCCCCGAACAGTTAGGTATGAAGTTGGGTATGCTATGCGGTATGCTGTTCCCCTTAATCGGAATTTTTGTTTATTTAAGTATTTGGAAGAAACAAAAAAATCAAGGTGTTAAATAATAGCCTAAAGGAACTTTTGAAATATGAAAAGAGCGTTGGGGTTAGCCATCAGTAAACCTGTGGAAAACGTTTTTGCAAGCGGACTTTTTGATTGCATTGAATATAGTGTGGGTCCAAATTTTAACCTTGAAAACGCTTTCACGGTTTGTGAAGAAAATATAAAAACAATTAAAAGCCTTTGTAATAAATACAATGTAAAACTGCATTCTTATCATTTGCCTTTCAATGGTGAACGGTTTAATGGATTTTATATGCATGCCCCCTCCTCGCTTGATAAAACCATTCGAGATAACACTCTCAAACACACCAAGCGATTGATACAAGACATTGCAGACACAGGCGTCAAATTTGTTGTTTTGCACGGCAGTCTTCGCATATCGGAAGAAGAAAGACAAGCAAGGGTGGACGCCTTTGTAGAGTATGTTCAAAACCTTTGCGATTTTTGCAAGCCCTACGGCATTACTGTAGCAGTGGAAACTCTGCTTGAATGTTGTATAGGCGGCGGTGGGGATATTCCTGAAAACCGTATCGCAGAGCATAGATATATTATGAAGAATGTCAACCGCAGTAATGTAGGAATCTGTCTTGATAACAACCATTTCCTAAAATCTGATTGCCTTGAGTTTGTAAAAGAACTGGGGCAGTATGTGGTAACCACGCATTTTTCGGATTATGACGGTATAGAGGAACGCCACGATATGCCGGGGAAAGGTATTACCGACTGGAAAAAACTAACGAGTTTACTCGAAGAAAAAGGATATAAAGGTCCTTGGGTTTTTGAAATTGGTTTCACAGAAAGTGGAAAACCAACTGATGAAGAACTTCATGAACTTGTGGACGGTTGGAATTCTATATTCAAATAAAAAAACCATCTGACGGAATCTTCCGTCAGATGGTTTTTGTTATCTCTTTAATTTTTCAAAGGGCTTTTCAAGCACCTTGAAAAGCGCTACTCCACCGATAATTGCGATTACTGCATTTAAGAGCGTCGAGCTTTGCGAAAGCAAAGATGTTATGAATGCGGCATTTAAGGTTGAACCTGCAAGGGTGTACTGCGCTGTTTTCCAGAGAATCTCACCCGTGAGATTCACAATCATTCCCGCCAACGCGCCGATTGTGGCAGAAAGAGTTTTAGATTTAAGCTTTTTGCTTAAAAGTGTGAAAACAATTCCTACGGTAAAACCGATTAAAAACTTCAAAAGAAAGGTTTTGGGGCTCGAATCAGCGTGACCGTTTAAAATATCGTAAAGTCCCATTCCTATGCTTCCCGCAAGGCCACCTTGCCAGCCACCTATAAGCAAAGCCGCCAAGACTACGATGAGATTTCCAAAATGAACAAACATCGGTCCAACAGGAAAAAAGAAAACCGTTAAAGCGATGTAGCAAAGAGCGGCAAAAAGGGATATAAAGGTTATATTAAGTACTTTTTTGTGCAGATTTTTTTTCAAGACAGCGTTTCCTCCTCTTGCAATTCCTATTTGTTAGTGGTATTATACTACTAAAGTGTCCGCTTTAAAATAACCAATTTTTACTTTTTTCGAAAGGACAGTTTTATGCTTTTAAATTTTGCAGATATATCACTAACACATAAAGGTCAGCTTTATTCCGAGCTTTACAGTCAGATAAAAACAGCTGTAGCAGATGGCGTTTTAAAAAAGGGCGAACGCTTGCCCTCGGTAAGAGAGGCTTCGGCTCAGTTAGGTGTCAGCCGAACGACAGTTGAAAACGCATACACTAGACTTTGCATTGAGGGTATTGCCGAGAGTCTGCCGCAAAGAGGATATTTTATAATCGGTATCCCGAAAACACAAAGCAAAACCTTAGTCAGTCCGATTATAAAAAACGAAATAGAATATGACTTTTCCACACGTTTGGTAGACCCCGATGCATCCGATACTGAGCTTTGGAAAAAGTTGGTGAGGAGCGTTTTATGGGATTCGGGTGAGCTTAACTCCTACGGCGACCCGCAAGGCGAATTCGGTCTTCGCAAGGCTTTGGCTGAATACTCATACAAAGCGAGAGGCGTTTATGCTACTGCTGATAACATAATAATCGGCGCAGGCGTGGGACCGCTTCTTAACATACTATGCCGTCTTTTAGGCCGTGATATTACGATAGGCTTTGAAAACGGAGGCTTTGAAGAAGCACGGAGTATTTTTACCGATTATGGAATAGAGTGTTTTAATATTGACTCCGACCAATCGGGGGCCACCGAACATTCCCTTAAAGAGCTTAATCCAAACATTTTGTTTTTACTGCCCTCTGCCCTTTCGAAAATCAGTCCCGTCTCCCTCTCAAACAGACGAAACTTTTTTTGTAAGTGGGCAGAAAACGGGGATAAACTCATAATTGAAGATGACTATAACGGAGAACTTCGCTACACCGCAAGAAGTATTACCGCATTTCAGCGAAAAGCACCGCAAAAAACAGTGTACATAGGCAGTTTTTCAAAACTCTTGCTTCCAAGTGTCCGAATTGCTTATATGGTACTGCCCGATTTTTTGGCAGAAAAATTTAAGTCACTTTCATACGTTTATAACCAAACCTGCGGTAAAATTGA
>JAZONB010000113.1:0-6265 GCA_045654305.1 Acutalibacteraceae bacterium
ATGGGCTCGCCATCGTGTCTTGTTATATCAAATTGTAATCTACCAAAAGCAAATCTATTAAGCTTAAAAAAGGCATCATACCACCCTACAACAAACGTTCCAAAAACATTTTTTGCTTTGATGCACTCCTTTGTCTTACAAAATATATCCATCATGCTATTATAAAACATATCATCAGGGATATTGTTTTCACGATATTTTTGGAGTAAATATCCCGTACACTCAAGAATTAACATTAAATCTGCTGTGTACTCACAAATTTCAGGTGCTATTTCTCTTACTTTTTTACAGGTATCACGCACAGAAACATTATTTAATACCGTTTCTCGTGCCAATACTTCAAAATCATCATTTATTAAGCGTATATATTTTTTATATTCTCGTATTTCTTCGTCGGTATAACCGATTTTTTCAAATAAATTTTCAGCTAACATTTTATACACCACCATATTTAATATAACCACGTTGTTGGAATTAAGAAAGTATACGGTGCGGTTACAATCGCAAAAATCAGCGCCATCTTGCGTCTAAAGTTAATTTCAGCTTTTCTGAATGTGACAAAATAATTAAACACAAAAATGAGGACAGCCGAAATTATAATAGCAGGTATGGTAATATAAAGCTCATCTCCCGTATTACTAACCTCTGCTATCAACATTACAAAAAGGAATGCAGAGCCAATAATATCAGAAAGCATACCGAAAATAAATATTTTTAATATGTATTTTTTATAATTTTGCTTTCTATCCTGAGTTTTTAATATCATCATACTAACAAGCAAAACTAAGCTGTCAATAATGAAATTTCCCGGCAAAATTATAAGCCACATTTGAGGAAAGAGTATTAACATCCAAAAAGGAAATAAAACATTATATAATTTAACATTTTTATTTAAACCCTTTTCTACCATTTTGAGTACTCCTTATGCTTTTAAATTTTCTATGATACTAGTATAACATATTGTATATTTATAAGCAATGATTTATCTTTATGATAAGCTAATATAACACTTTACTTTTTAAACTTGAAGCAGTATAATAATTTTCGACAAAAGGAGATGTTATATATTGAAAAGTTTTTATCTTAAACCGAAATTCTTTTCTGTTATTAAAAAGTATTCGGCTCAGCAATTTACGAATGATATTATTGCAGGTGTTATAGTCGCAATTATTGCCTTACCTTTATCAATTGCTTTGGCTCTGGCTTCAGGTGTCGAGCCTGCTTGCGGTATTTATACAGCAATTGCAGCGGGCTTCTGCGTTTCTCTTTTCGGCGGTAGCCGTATTCAAATTGCAGGTCCTACAGCTGCCTTTGCATCAATAGTTGCTGGTATTGTTGCCTCACAAGGTATGGACGGACTTTTTATTGCCACTATTCTTGCAGGTATTATGCTTATTCTTATGGGTATTTTCCGTTTCGGGTCACTTATCAAATTTATTCCCCACACAATAACAACAGGCTTCACATCAGGTATTGCGCTTACAATTTTCATCGGACAGATAAAGGATTTTGTCGGTCTTACATATGCTGACGGGGTTAAACCTATTGAAACAATAGAAAAAATCGAAGCCAATATTGAGTTTATTGGCAGTTTTTCTTGGCAGGCACTTGTTGTTGGTGCTGTGAGTTTAGCGATACTTATATTCTATCCTAAAATCGAAAAACGAATACCACCCTCATTGATAGCAGTTCTGGTGGGTGCTCTTATGGTTGCATTCCTACCCGGCTTCCAGGATGGTGTATATACAATACGTGACCTATATACCATTCCTGCAGGACTACGAAAAGTAGATTTTGGCGGTATGAATTTAAGTTTCGAAAAAATCTCCGCTGTTCTGCCTGATGCTTTCACCATTGCAGTTCTTGCAGCTATTGAATCCCTACTATCCTGTGTTGTGGCAGACGGCATGGTCAATTCTCGTCACAACTCTAACGCCGAGTTAGTCGGTCAGGGTATCGGTAATATAGCATCTGTACTTTTCGGTGGTATTCCCGCAACAGGAGCAATTGCCAGAACAGCAGCAAATGCAAAAAACGGCGGCAGAACGCCTGTAGCAGGCATGGTACACGCCATTGTTCTTCTGCTCGTACTTTTATTCCTTATGCCTTATGCAGGACTTATTCCTATGCCAACCATTGCCGCAATACTCTTTATTGTTGCGTATAATATGAGCGAATGGAAGAAGTTTGTGCGCATAGTTAAAACTGCGCCAAAAAGCGACATCCTTATTCTTGCTGTAACCTTTGTTCTTACCGTCATCTTTGACCTTGTTGTCGCAATCGCTGTAGGTATGGTACTAACCGCTATACTATTTATGAAGCGTATGAGTGACGAAACCTCTATCAATGGTTGGAAGTATATTGACCCAGATACAGACGAGGAGAGTATTGACCTTAAAGTAGTTCCTAAAGACGTGAGAGTTTATGAAATCAGCGGTCCCCTCTTCTTCGGCGTTGCAGACAAGATTCCTGAAATTATTCTCAAGGATTATACTCGCTGTCTTATTTTGAGAATGCGTTCAGTGCCTTCTCTTGATTCAACTGCACTCAATGCTCTTGAACTTCTTCATAAAAAGTGTAAAAAACAGGGCGTAAGACTAATTCTTTCCCATGTGAACGAACAACCTTTGCAGGTTATGAGAAAATCCGGTTTTTATGATATTGTTGGCGACGATAACTTCTGTGCTCATATTGATGAAGCGCTTGAAAAGGCAGAAAATTTAAAAACCAAAATTTAATATAAAAAAAAGACTGTGCAAAACTGCACAGTCTTTCGGTTTAATATGAAATTAAGCCATAAATTACTGAAGCTCAACAGTTGCGCCAACCTCAGCAAGCTTAGCCTTGATTTCCTCAGCCTCTTCCTTAGAAGCAGCCTCTTTAAGGGTCTTAGGAGCGCCATCAACCAAAGCCTTTGCCTCAGCAAGACCAAGACCGGTAATTTCACGAACAGCCTTAATAACCTTAATCTTCTCAGCGCCAGCCTCTTTAAGGATAACGTCGAATTCAGTCTTCTCCTCAGCTGCTGCTGCGCCGCCTGCTGCGGGTGCTGCTACTGCTACTGCAGCTGCTGCAGATACGCCAAACTCCTCTTCTACTGCTTTAACGAGCTCAGAAAGCTCAAGAACGGTAAGAGTCTTTAACTCTTCAATCATAGCTGTGATTTTCTCAGATGCCATTTTAATTTCCTCCAATTATGTTTTTAATAGATTTTTAATTTAATTTAGTTTGATAAGGAATTATTCCTCGCCCTTATCTACGATAGCCTGTACTGCACGAGCAAAGGCGGCGATGGGAGCTTGGAAAGCGCCCAAAACAGTTGCAAGAAGTACTTCCTTGGAAGGAAGCTTTGCAAGAGAATCAATAGTTGCTGTGTCAACAACCTTACCATCAAGGAAACCTGTCTTAATCTTGAAGTTCTCATGAGATTCAGCGAACTTGCAAAGAATTCTTGCAGCTGCTGTGTAATCATCGTTAGAAATAGCGATAGCGGTTGTACCCTCTAATACGCTCTTCATTTCTTCAAGCTCAGTACCGTCAATAGCACGGCCCAAGATAGTATTTTTAACAACGAAATAATCGATACCGTTTTCACGAAGCTCTTTACGGAGCGCTGTGTCATCGGCAACGTTTGTTCCCTTGTAATCAACAACAACACCGGTAATCGCATTAGCAAGTTTCTCTTTTAATGCGGCAACCTGCTGTTGCTTTTGTTCTAAAACTACTGCGTTTGGCAATGTATTCACCTCCGAAAATGTCATATACATTAAAAAAATGCCTGACCCCGAAAGTGAGGACAGGCATAAAAATACAATGATATTTTATACGCTAACCTCGGTAGGCGCTGAGCTTACGACCAACGGTCACCTACTGTCTTCGGAATGCAACACGATGATTATATACCAATAACAGGCATTTGTCAAGTATTTTTTTACAAGAAATCTTTTATCTTTTCTGCAAAGGATTTACGCTTCTTATAGTTCTTGTCATCGCAAGCCTTGTCAAACTCTTTCAATTTATCCTTTTGAGCTTTTGACAAGTCCTTTGGTACCTCAACTATAACCTTAACATACTGGTCACCTTTACCACTGTAATTAAGACGCTGTATTCCCTTGCCTTTCAATTTAAACTCATCATTTGGCTGTGTGCCCTCATGAATGGTGAATTTAACCTTACCGTCAAGAGTAGGAACTGTAATTTCGTCACCTAACGCCGCCTGAGTAAAGGTTATGGGTATTTCGCAAAATACATCAAATCCGCTACGCTCAAATATGGGGTGAGGACGAACATTAACATTTATTCTCAAATCTCCCGAGGGACCGCCGTTAACACCTGCGTCTCCCCCGCCTCTGAGATTTATTACCTGACCGTCATCTATACCGGCAGGGATTTTAACGTTTTGTTCTACTGTATGTCGAATTCTACCCTTGCCAGCACAAGTACGGCAAGGCTTATCAATAATCTTTCCGCTTCCTCTACAATGGTCGCACACCCTTTGTGTTTGCATAACGCCAAAAGGTGTCCTTTGCGCAGAGGTCACCTGACCGCTACCGTGACAAACAGGACAGGTCTTAGCCTCGCTACCTTTTTCCGCTCCCGAGCCACCGCAATCCTTACAGTTATCAATCTTAGTGACCTTAACCGTTTTTTCACAGCCCTTAGCGGCTTCTTCAAAGGAAAGATTAATTGTTGCGGCAGTATCGTTACCACGTCTTGGAGCATTGGGGTTTCTTCTCTGTCCGCCGCCAAAACCGCCGCCGAAAATAGAGCCGAAAATATCACCAAGGTCGCCAAAATCTCCGAACCCACCGCCGAAGCCGCCGCCACCAAAGCCGCCTGCTCCGAAATTAGGGTCTACACCCGCATGGCCGAATTGGTCGTAGCGTGCTTTTTTCTCCTTATCGGACAAAACCTCATAGGCCTCGTTAACCTCTTTAAAGTTCTTCTCAGCCTCAGCATCACCGGGGTGCAAGTCGGGGTGATATTTTTTAGCCGCTTTTCTGTATGCTTTTTTTAACTCGTCATCAGAAACGGATTTATCCACTCCTAAGACTTCATAATAATCTCTTTTTTCCTCAGCCACGAGTAATTCTCCTAGTTAGTATAATATGTATGCTCCCTCAAGAGAGGGAGCTTTTATATATTATTGCTTATTGCTGTCGTCTACGTCGGTGTAATCAGCCTCGTAAACATTTGGGTCTGCCTGTGGCTCACCTGTAGGAGCACCCTCAGCACCCTGAGGATTAGCAGCCTTGTAAATCTTTTCGCTTATAGCAAAGATTTCTTTCTGTAAATCCTCTTGCTTAGCCTTAATAGCCTCGATATCTTCGCCCTTAAGTGCTTCTTTCAAAGCTTCTTTAGCGGTTTCAATCTTAGATTTTTCTTCCTCAGTCACCTTGTCGCCAAGCTCAGAAATTGTCTTTTCTGTCTGATAAATCATCTGGTCAGCGTTGTTTCTGATATCAACAGCCTCACGGCGCTTTTTATCCTCAGCCGCATATTCCTCAGCCTCTTTAACAGCCTTATCAATATCCTCTTTAGACATATTGGTGTTAGAAGTGATGGTAATATCATTCTCCTTGCCTGTGCCTAAGTCTTTAGCAGAAACATGAACGATACCGTTAGCATCAATATCAAATGTTACCTCGATTTGCGGTACGCCGCGAGGAGCAGATGCAATACCGTCAAGGTGGAATACACCGAGAGTTTTATTATCTCTTGCAAACTCACGCTCACCCTGTAAAACGTGTACCTCAACAGAGGTCTGACCGTCAGCAGCAGTTGAGAAGATTTGGCTCTTCTTAGCAGGGATAGTAGTATTTCTGTCGATAACCTTTGTAGAAATACCGCCCATAGTTTCGATACCTAAGGAGAGAGGTGTGACGTCAAGGAGTAATAGACCCTTAACGTCTCCGCCAAGAACACCTGCTTGTAAAGCAGCACCCAAAGCTACGCACTCATCAGGGTTAATGCCCTTGAAAGGCTCGGTACCCATAAATGCTTTAACAGCCTCTTGAACAGCGGGGATTCTTGAAGAACCGCCAACCATAAGAACTTTGTTGATTTCGCTCTTTTGGAGACCTGAATCAGAAAGTGCCTGACGAACAGGAGCCATTGTAGCGTCTACTAAATCAGCAGTAAGTTCGTTGAACTTAGCGCGGGTTAATGTGGTTTCAAAGTGCTTAGGACCGGTAGCGTCAGCAGTAATAAAGGGTAGATTGATATCGGTTGTAGTCATACCCGAAAGGTCAATCTTAGCCTTTTC
>JAZONB010000114.1:0-6678 GCA_045654305.1 Acutalibacteraceae bacterium
CTCTCACAGACTCTCTGGCGGTCAGAAGCAAAGAATAGCTATCGCGGGAATAATTGCGATGGAGCCTGAGTGTCTTGTACTGGACGAGCCTACCGCTATGCTTGACCCAAAGGGCAGAAGAGCGATTATTGAAACTCTGCACAAGCTTAACCGTGAAAAGGGAATTACCGTAATTTTAATAACCCACTATATGGAAGAAGCGGAAAATGCCGACCGAGTACTTGTTATGAATGACGGCGAAATTATTAAGGACGGCACACCTAACGAAGTATTTAAAAATGTAGAACTTTTAAAATCGGTAGGACTTGATGTTCCGCAAACCACCGAGCTTTTATACCAAATGCAAAAAATCGGTTTTAATATAAATACCAATGTTATTTCGGTAGAGGATACTGCAAAGGAAATAGCATCGGCACTCAAGAAGGAGTAATATTTTGGCAATTTTAGAGGTTAAAAATCTTACCCACAGTTATTCGGGCAACTCTCCATTTATTAACGATGCGGTAAAGGATATTTCTTTTACTGTTAATGAGGGCGAGATAATTGGAATAATCGGTCATACAGGCTCAGGAAAGTCAACCTTGGTACAGCATCTTAACGGACTTTTAAAGCCAACTGAGGGTAATGTTTTATTTCAAAATGAGGATATATGGGCTGACCCAACACAAATCCGCAAAATTCGTTCTCAGGTGGGACTAGTTTTCCAGTATCCCGAATATCAGTTGTTTGAGGAAACTGTATTTAAAGATATCTCATTTGGACCTAAAAATATGGGACTTTGCGGTGACGAGTTAGAAAATACCGTAAAAGAAATCTGCGATATCGTTGGTGTTAAACCTGAGTTTTTTGAAAAATCTCCGTTTGACCTTTCGGGCGGTGAAAAACGTCGTGTTGCTATTGCGGGCGTAATGGCAATGAAACCTCAGGTAATAGTTTTTGACGAGCCTACTGCAGGTTTAGACCCAAAGGGCAGAGAAGATGTTATGGAAATTATCCGCAATTATAGGAAAGCTACAAACGCTACTGTAATTATAATTTCTCACAGTATGGAAGATATGGCTTCCTTGGCTGATAAAATTCTGGTACTCAATAAGGGCGAGTTGTTTATGTTTGATACGCCCGAAAATGTTTTTTCAAACGGCGAGGCGCTGAGAAAAATCGGTCTTAACATCCCTATAGTTACAAAGGTTTTTGAGGAACTTTCACGTCTGGGTATTGATTTGCCGAAGAAACCTTTAACGGTGGATGAGGCACTTGAAATTTTAAAGGAATTAAAGGTGGGGAATAATGCTTAAAGATATAACCTTCGGGCAGTATTATGAAGCCCCGTCAGTCGTGCATAGATGCGACCCAAGAGTGAAGATAATTTTGATGATAGCATTTATCGTGTTTATCTTTGTATCGCAAAATGCCCTTTCTTTGGCTTTTTCAACTTTAGCGGTGTTATTTGTGATTTTTCTTTCAAAGGTTCCTACACGGCTCTTTTTAAAGAACTTAAAGGCAATTTGGATGGTGCTGTTATTTACTGCAGTTATAAATTTGTTTTACAGTAACAGCGGAAAAACTTTGGTTTCTTTTTGGATAATTGAAATAACAACAGGCGGTGTTTACCGCTCTGTATTTATGGCGCTTCGTATAATTTTGCTTATATTTATCAGCTCGGTACTCACATATACCACAACTCCAAACAGCCTTACCGACGCCATCGAAACTTTACTTTCTCCTCTAAAGCATATTGGTCTTAAAAAGGCTGTTCATACATTTGCTATGATGATGACTATTGCGCTCAGATTTATTCCTACCCTTATTGAAGAAGCAGAAAAAATTATGAACGCTCAAAAGGCAAGAGGTGCAGACCTCGAAAACGGAAAATTGGTTGAGCGTGTTAAAGCCTTGATACCTATTTTAATTCCTTTGCTTATATCATCTGTAAGGCGTGCTTATGAGTTGGCAGAAGCAATGGAATGCCGTTGCTACAACGGCGGTGAGGGAAAGACCAGAATGAAGCAGTTAAGGCTCACTTTAACTGATTTGTACGCAGGGACATTTATCACTGTTTTTGCAGTTGGAATTATATTTTTAAATATTATTTTTTAAGGTAATTTTATGAAAAGAATTCTGCTCACATTAAGTTATAACGGTACAAATTATCACGGATGGCAAATTCAGCCTAACGGCATCACTGTTCAAGAGGTAATTGAAAACTCGCTGTTAAAGGTTTTGGGCAAAAAAACAACTGTTAGCGGTTGTAGTAGAACGGATGCGGGTGTTCACGCTAAAATGTTTTGCTGTCATTTAGACTGCGAGGAAAGTATCCCTTTAGAAGCGTTTTTAAAAGGACTTAACAGCGTTTTGCCGGGTGATATTGCGGTAATAGATGCCAAAGAGGTTGACAGCGGTTTTCACGCACGATTTGATGCCAAGGGTAAAACTTATTGTTACAATATATTTAACAGTAATATAAAAGACCCGTTTTCAGCACCGTTTGTTTGGCAAATTGAGCGAAAATTGAGCATAGAAAAAATGAATAAGTTTTGCGAAACAATTGTTGGAACTCACGATTTTTACGGTTTTTCTTCATCGGGCAGAACTGTTGAAAACACTGTCAGAACTGTAAGTGACTGTTATGTCGAAAAGAATGATGATTTAATTTCTCTTAAAATCACCGCAGACGGTTTCTTATACAATATGGTTAGAATTATTGTCGGAACGGCGGTTGATGTATCTGACGGGCGTTTAGCTCCTAACTGTGCCTATGAAGTTTTTGAAACTAAATTACGTGATAAAGCGGGTATTACAGCACCTGCTAAAGGTTTGTTTTTAGAAAAAGTGTACTATTAAATTCAGGTGATACAATGCCAAAATATAAAAAGAAAAAACACAACCGAATATTAAATACTCCTAAAAAAAGGGCTAAACAGCCGGTAAAGGTTAAAGAACAGTATGATGATATTGCGATGAATCATTACGGGGCTGAAAAGGTTGAGAAAAAACCAACGCCTTCTATGAAAGTGGTTCAAGGTAAGAAGGGAGTTCGTACACAAAAAATCAAGTTTTATGCTGTGGCTTTAGCGATAGTATTTGTGGTAGTAATGTTATTCCAGTTAATTTTGCCTGCCGGACTGTTTCAAACAATATCAAATGTTACTGCGCTGTTAGGAACGGGCAGTTATCCGATAAGTGCTACAGGTAGTCAGGTGCTGACTGTTGTACCGATGGGGAACTACTATCTTCATTTGACCGACACACATTTCAGTGCTTATTCCTCGGCGGGAAAGATTTTATTTTCCGAAGCTCATGGATATGAAAAACCAATTCTTTCGACATCAAAAGGAAAATCTTTATTATATAATCAGGGCTCAAAACAATTTTCAATATTCACGCTTAACGGGCTTCAAAAAACTGATGAAACTAAAAATGAAATCATTTGTGGCGGAATATCAGATTCCGGAAATTTTGCGCTTGTGACACATTCGGACAGTTATGCTTCTCAGGTTACGGTGTTTAATAAACGCTATAAACAAATTTATGAATGGTATTCTGCCGAGGATACTATAAATAATGTTGCAATTGCATCATCGGGTAAAAAAATAGCAGTTTCTACCTTTAATTCTGCTTCCGGTACATTCAACTCTAAGGTTAATGTTATTAACTTCAAATCTGCTACTCCGGAACATACATTGACCTATCAAAATCAAATTGTTTACGGTCTTAAAAATAGTAATAAATCAAATTTTACTGTAATAAAATCTAACGGTGTTGATACAGTTAAATGGTCAAATTGCAAAACAAATGAATATACCGAGGATTATAATATCTCTTATTACAGAACAAATAATTCTGTAAATATCGGTGTTTTTAGCCGTGAAAATGATAAAACCGATAATAAAATTGTGTTATTCTCTAAAAGAGGTAAGGTTAAAAAATCGGTGAATTATAATGGTGTAATTAACGATATTCAGGTCAGGGGCAGTAATATTTACTGCATAAATGATTCCTCTGTCAATGTGCTTGACTTTAACGGAAATATTAAGTTTTCTGCTGAATATGGTTTTGGCGGAAAGGGAATTTCGGTTTTATCGGCAAATGTTGTTGCCGTTATTACAAATAATGAAATTTTAAGAATCAAACTCAGCGAAAGGAAAGATTAGTATGTCTTTTGTACTTGATTTAATTGTTTTGGCTATAATAGCCGTTTTTGCATTACTTTCTGCAAAAAAAGGATTTGTCAGAACTATAATTGAAATCGTGGGTTTTGTAGTTGTGATTTTGCTTGCTAATAATATCAGCCCTGCAATTTCCGACTATACATATGATAAATTGGTTGAGCCCGCAATTGTTTCATCAATTGAAAATATGCAGGTTGGCGATAATTTAACAAATCTTTCTGTAGATAATATGCCTTCGCTGGTCGGCAAGATTTTAGGTAGCAATTTTGATATTGCAGCTTTTCAGACATCAATTAACGAGAATATAAGCAGTGGTATAAAAGATGCCGTTACATCTGCTTCACAAACTGTTGTCAAACCTGTAGTTACCGGCATTTTTGATTTAATCTTCACGCTGATTATAACTATTGTTCTCTTAGCTGTTGTTAACTTTGTTGCGAAATTGATAAATAAACTGTTTTCTTTCAGCCTTGTCGGAAAGGCAAATAAAATATTAGGTGCTATTTTGGGAATTATTAAAGGTGTTGTTGTATCAGCAATTATTTGCACAATTATTTCTTTAATCGTGCCACTAACAAAAGAAGGATTTTTAATCTTTACTCAAACAAATATTGATAGTTCTTTAATTTTCAAGTTACTGTCTTTTAAAATATAATTTTTTAGTTTCCAAGGAGTTTTAATAGTAATGATGAAGCTTTGTTCCAAATGCAAAAAGAGACCGGCAGTGGTTTTCATGTCGGATATGTCTAACCCTAATGCCGAACCTAACGGTCTATGCCTAGTTTGTGCAAAGGAATTAGGGATTAAACCGGTTGACGATATGCTGAAAAAGATGAATATATCTGATGAAGATATTGAGCAGATGAGTGAACAGTTTATGGATATAATGTCAATGGACGGAGAATTTGATGACGGTGCATTAAATGATGAAACCTTTGATTTAGGTACTGCACCCGCAATGCCGTTCTTTAATAAGATTTTCGGTAATATTATGGGTAACGAAAATTCAAAAACCGAAGAAAAAACCGAAAAACCGAAAGAAAATTCTAAAAAGAAACGTCGTAGATTTTTGGAACAATATGCCACAAATCTTACTCAGAAAGCCAAAGACGGTCAGATTGATATTATAGTAGGCAGGGATAAGGAACTTTATAGAACTATTCAGATTTTATCTCGCAGAAGTAAGAATAATCCTTGTCTTATAGGTGAACCGGGCGTAGGAAAAACAGCTATCGCAGAAGGATTAGCACTAAAAATCGCCAACGGAACGGCACCTGCAAGACTCTTAGATAAAGAAATTTATCTTTTAGATTTAACGGGACTGGTTGCAGGTACACAGTTCAGAGGTCAGTTCGAAAGCCGAGTCAAAGGCTTGGTTGATGAAATTAAAACCGCAGGAAATATTATTCTTTTCATTGATGAAATTCACAATTTAGTTGGCGCAGGGGATTCTGCTGAGGGCAGTATGAATGCTGCGAATATTTTAAAACCAGCCTTATCCCGTGGCGAAATTCAGGTAATAGGCGCCACTACTTTTAAAGAGTATCGTAAATATATCGAAAAAGATGCGGCTTTAGAACGCCGTTTTCAGCCTGTAACTATCGAGGAACCATCACTTGCCGAAGCAGAAAATATTCTTTTGGGTGTTAAAAGCTATTATGAGGGTTTCCACAATGTAAATATTCCTGATAGTATAGTCAAAAAATGTGTTATCCTTTCAGAAAGATATGTTACCGACAGATATTTACCCGATAAAGCTATTGATTTGCTTGATGAAGCGAGCGCATGCGCAGGCCTTGAAAATAAAGCAATAGATGAACTTTATTTAGCCAACAAAAAGGTTGCAAATTGCTCAATACTTTTGGAAGAGCTTGAAGCTGAGGTTGATAACCCCGACTATGAAAAACAGGCTTTGATAAAAGCTGACCTTGAAAAATATAAAAAAGAGTCTGAAGAACTTTGTGAAAAGGTTGCAAGTATTACCGTTACAGACAAAGATGTTGCTAAGGTGATTGAACTTTGGACAGGTATTCCTGCTTCAAAAATCGAGGAAGGTGACCTTAAAAAACTTAACGAACTTGAGGACAAACTTAATCAAAAGATTATCGGTCAAAATGAAGCTACACGACTGGTTTCTGATGCTGTAAAGCGTTCAAGGGTAAAAACAGGTAAAGTTCAAAGACCTGCATCGTTTATCTTTGTTGGTCCCACAGGTGTAGGTAAAACACAGCTTGTGAAAGAACTTTCCGAACAATTATTTGATACACCTGAAACATTAATCAGACTCGATATGTCTGAGTTTATGGAAAAACACGCTGTTTCAAGAATTATTGGAGCGCCTCCCGGATATGTCGGATATGATGAGGCTGGTCAACTTACCGAAAAGGTTCGCAGAAAGCCATACAGCGTAATTTTGTTTGATGAAATTGAGAAAGCGCACCCTGATGTGCTTAATGTCCTTTTGCAGATTCTTGATGACGGTAGAATTACAGATGCTCAGGGCAGAACG
>JAZONB010000115.1:0-6447 GCA_045654305.1 Acutalibacteraceae bacterium
TGCTCTGCGACTATAAGTCGCTGTTACTGGCGGGACTGAAAGTCCACCGAATAATCTGCCAGCCGCAAGCGGTTTCAAGCTACCGCTAAAGCGGTTGGCTTATTTTTTGCTTCCTTTGACCGGCTCACCCGTAAACGGGTCTACCAACTCTTTTATACTCAATTGTTCATATGCTAAATCTTCTTGTAATTGATTTCTGATATACTCTGCTATTGCCTTTTTATTCTTGCCTACTGTGTCAACATAATAGCCTCTACACCAGAATTCTCTATTTCCATATCTGTATTTCAGGTTGGCATGTTTATCAAATATCATCAAACTACTTTTTCCTTTTAAATACCCCATAAAACTTGAAACACTTATTTTAGGTGGTATCTGAACAAGCATATGAATATGATCTGGACATGCTTCTGCCTCTATTATTTCTACACCTTTCCACTCACATAGTTTTCGTAATATATTTCCTATGTCACCCTTGATTTTTCCGTATATTATTTGTCTACGATACTTTGGTGCAAACACTATATGTGTTGTGATACAATTGATGGGTGACAAATAAAAAAGAAAATAGACTCCAAATATGATATAATGTTTAACGACCAAGAAAAACATGTATCAAAAAGGAGCTATTTTCTTATGAATATTCTAACATCAAGTGCCCACTTTCGTCAACGAGTAATTAAAAAAAGCTATAAAATTGGTGTGACAGCAGCATCAAAGTACTACCGTATCAGCAGAAATGCAATCTATGAATGGCGTGCAAAATATGATGGCAAGAGCTGGAAAAGTCTGATTGACAAAAGTCATAGACCACATCACCACCCAAATGAGCATACTGTTGAAGAAAAACAAATGATATTAAGGCGGTATCCCAGATATAAAGACGATATGATACTGCTTTGGGATTCTCTTAGAAAAGACGGCTATACACGCAGTTATACAAGCTTAGTCAGAGTGGTAAACAAGTGGGTAAAACCTGCAATTAAAGAAAAACAGACAAAGAAACCAAAGCCATATAAAAGAGCAGAATATCCGGGACAAAAGGTGCAGATAGATGTTAAGTTTGTACCTTCGTACTGTACTGTTGGAGGAAAGAAATATTATCAATATACCGCAGTGGATGAGTGTACAAGATGGACATTCAGGGAGCTTTATGACGAACATAGCACATATAGTTCTACGGACTTTCTTGTTAAACTGATAAAGGTATTTCCTGTACCTATACGGGAAATACAGACTGATAACGGGGCGGAATTTACAGTGGCACTAACTGTAAAAGACCCTGAAAATCACAAAACAAGATTTGAAAAAGCTCTTGAAACTTTGGGTATAATCTATCATCGAATAAGAGTAGCAACCCCACAGCATAATGGAAAAGTAGAAAGACAGCACAGGTGTGATGAACTGCGTTTTTACAAGAAAATGAAGATGTATAATCTCGAAGATGGCAGAAAGCAGCTTGTAAGGTATAATATCAAATCAAATAATATTCCCAAGATTTGCTTGGGATTTCTCACGCCAAATGAAATGATGGAAAAATATTTAGGTGTGATGTAAGGCAACTAGGAGGTTAAGCAAAGGCTTGCTTAACGCTCTGAAAATATTATATCAAAAGGCTTGTTGTCAAGGTAAGACGACCAATGTCGTTCCACCTTGACAAGGGTAGTTTGGAGCGGCGATTTTTATTTTTATAAAAAGTGTCACCCATCATTGACTATTTAACAGATACTTTGGTGCAAACACTATATGATACTTGCAATTCCATGTTGTGTGTGATAAACTGTTATTTGTATCAATCTTCATTGATATTTCCTCCTTTGTTCTTTTTTGCGGCTGGCTAGACCGCTTTTATTGTAACATAGGAGGTCTTTTTTATTCAACGGCAAAAGCCTTTTTCGAACCACCAGCTTAGCTGGTGGTTTTCGTTATACAAGAAGTGACAGGGTTATAAAAATACCCTGTCATTTTCTGTGTAAAAACCTTGAAAATGGCCTTGTTAAGCGGTTTCGGAGATATTCCATTGTTGTTTTGCGTCTGAAACGCATTTCTTGCCCACCAAAACGACCTGTATCGCATTTTTTATACCCAGCCCAAGAAAAGATACCCGTGAAACACAAAAGGACTTTTAAGGGCGTTTTTGTCCATATCGGAGTTTTAGGGATGTAATGTCAAAGTGTCTCAAACCCGTACAACAAGCGGGTTTGCGGATATTGACATCAAATTTTAACCAGATGATGTCAATCGTCTTCGTGATCTTTCACCAGACTTTAAAAACTTTTTAAAAAGGCCTTGGCGAAAACAATTTTTCGCGGTAAGCTACGGTCACGTTGATGTCAAAGAAATATTATAAGGAGTGAATACAATGGCAAATGGTATTTTGAAAAGACTTGGTGGTATGTTTACGGCGGAGCAAGTAGAGACTACTCCTCTTCCTGCTACCGATACTCAAAAGAAAGAAAAAGTGGTAAAAGCAAAGAAACGTAACGAAAGAGCTTATGAGCGTTATCGTGGCAGAGGTGGTAATTCTAAACCAATGAGCTATTACATACCAGACACCGATGAAGAACCTATTTTAAAAGCTTTGGAACTTAAAAAATCAAGAGATGGCGTAAGTAAATCTGACTTGGTTGTAGAGGGGTTAAAGTATGTCCTCTCCGCCGAAATAAAAGAGCTTAAAGAAAAAGGAGAAATTTCATTATGAGACATGGTATGACTGACGAGCAGTTAATTGAAGAAATCAGGAAGAACCATTTAGAGCCGGAAGATACATTCTTATTCGGGTGTAAACAATGCGGTAACTGTTGTCGTAAGCGCGAAGAGCTTATAACAGTTACGGGTTACGATATATACAATATTGCAAAGGCTATGGGTGTAAGTACAGCCGAAGCTGCTATGAAATATTGTACCATTTCTCCCGGACATACCTCTGCTCTGCCTGTGGCACACCTTAAAGAAAGATTGGATGGTTCTTGCTCGCTTTTAAGAAAAGGGTTATGTATGGTTCAGAAAGACAAGCCTATCGTGTGTCGTCTCTATCCCATAGGCAGATACTACGACGGTAAAGAACAACGATATTTCAGGCAAGGTGCAGGAACCTGCACCGGACACGGACAGGAAATCAAGTTAAAAGATTGGCTTGAAGAGTTTAATATCCCTGCTCTTGATGAAGCAAGCGTTCTCTGGGGTAAGTTCATCTTTGCAGCTTCTCTCTATGCAAGGAACTTAAAGGAAAAGCGTAAAGCTGAGGAGTATGTAGAGTTCTTTAAGGATGCAGGTTTAGCCTTTTATATGAGATATGACATTACACTCTCAGTAGAAGACAATATCAAAAATAATATAAAGTGGCTTGAAGAAAAGTACAAAGGGTTTAAGGTTAAATAAAAATCGGAGTTGGATCACATTTTCAGATCCAACTCCTTTTTTAAAAGTATAACAGTTTGGGGTATTTTTGATGCATATATAACTCCGAAAAAATACGGCACTTTCATCAGGCAAGGTTTTCCTACTGATAATAAGAAAACAAAAAATTTTAATTTTTTTGAAAATGGTGTTTTGTTGTTATTACTGCATTTGCTACAGATGGGGCGTTTTATTTATGCATAAATCGCTAAAGAAAACGCTACTATTAATGAGGGGATAATTTCATGATATAATTTCATGATATAATATTTAAAGTTCTTCCATTACTAATAATATAGTAATACAACATAACCGTACCGTTTATCATACACTACAAAGAAATTTGGTCAAAGGTCTTGGCTTTAAAGAAGATATCCGATATGATGAAGGCGGTATGCCTATTGGCATATACTTTATTTAAGGATGTGAAGATATGTATAGAGACTTGGAACAGATACTTTCTATGGTAGCCAAGAGCAAAAAGGTTAAAGATGAAAAGGCTTGGGTAGATAAAATATTAAAGCATTGTGAGATACATTCAGATTATCTGCACTTCGTAAATCTACGGTCTAACCCTCGTATGTGGTTTGGTGTATCGGATGCAAAGTTTGAGTGCCAACCCTTCATCCTCTTTCGGCAGTTTAAGAACAATGACGAAAAAAAGGAAGTCAAAGAGTTTGAGATTTATACCTTTGAAAGATTGAATGACAAAACATTTACAGAGCTGTTGGAAGATAGCTTTTGCAGCCACTATGATATTATGGAAGATTTCAGGGTTTATTTCAACAATAGAGAGATTGATTTCAGATTAGAACTCTCCGGCGGAGAGCCGGCAAAGTTCGGAGAGTATAATGATTTATCCGAGGGTTATTCAATAATAACTGACTTATATAAGGTAACAATCGAGGGCTTTGAAGATTATACTACCTACTGCGATAGTGAAGATCTGTTAGAGCTCACCTTAACAAACTTAAATGGGTATATGGTTATTAACCGAGAGAAATCAACAGCAGATCGTGTGGTCTTTGATTCACCGGTAGTAACCGTGTGGAGAAACGGCGAAGTCGTACCATTTGAAATGTGGAAAGATGGTCAAGGGTATCATGCAAAAATAGAATAAATCACAATAAGGAGTTGTTCCGATGAACAACTCCTTATCTTATGCCATTTTATTTATTAATCAAATCTTTAACCAATGTTGCTATCGTATCAAGCTGTTTGTCGTTAAGTTTCTTTAAATCTTCTATGATCCCCTTTAACTTCTCTGGATTTTTTGTATCTATATCAAAAAGTTCGCTTGGAGTTATTTTAAGATAATCACATATATAGAAGATACCTGTCAACGATGGTAATGATTTTCCAGATTCAATATTGTTGATGTACCCGGGATTTTGTCCCATACTCAAACTCATATTGCGACTTGATACACCTTTCTTGGTTCTTAGCGTGGCAAGTCGTAGTGCAAAATCCTTTTCATCCATAGTATCACCGCCTTTTATTATATTTTAACCTATACATACCTTAAAAATGTTAGATAACAGGCTTAGTTTGTATTGAAATATAGGTTATTAGATGTTATAATCTAATTATATGATGGAATACAACCTATAAAAAGATGGAGGACAAAAATGAACGAAGAAGAATTAAGAAAACACAGGTGTTGTTTTACAGGACACAGACCAGAGAAGCTTCACCTTCCCGAAGATGAAATTAAATCTCTTTTGCAGATAGCAATAAAACAAGCCATACACGACGGTTTTACAACCTTTATATCGGGTATGGCTCGTGGTATAGATATTTGGGCGGCAGAACTTGTGCTTGAAGAAAAAAATAAAAATGATAAAATTAAATTAATTTGCGCTATACCGCTTATGGGTTTTGAGCGTTCTTGGAATGAACAAGAGAAACAGACCTACCGCTCTATTATTGCAAAAGCTGATTACGTGAAATATGTATCGGATCATTATTTTAGAGCATGTTTTCAAGTTAGGAATGAATGGATGGTCAATCATTCCCATAGAGTGATTGCTACCTATAATGGTGAATCTGGTGGCACAAGAAACACAATCAACTATGCTAAAAGAATGGGTGTTGATATAATAAACATCTTAGAAAACAACAGATAAAGAGTAAATCATTGGCAACTTCATCGAATATTATTATGTTCGTGGTAAAATAATAATATCAATATAGAAAGGAAGTTGTTACAATGACTAAAACGATAACCCAAGATTTAATTGAAAATTTTGAAAATTATTTAATTAACGAAGAAAAGGCTTCTGCTACGCTGGAAAAATATATGCGTGATATCAAGGCTTTTTTCGAGTGGATTTCCGGAACTGAAATTGACAAGCGAAAAGTTCTTGATTACAAAGAATATTTGATAGGTAAATTCGCTCCGGCATCCGTTAATTCTGTTTTATCATCGCTTAATAGCTTTTTTGAATTTAATAACTGGTATGAATTGAAAGTAAAAATGCTTAAAATTCAAAAACAGATTTTTGCACAAAAGGATAAAGAGCTTTCAAAAGCAGAATACGAAAGATTGCTTGATGCTGCAAAAGCAAAAAGCAATGAAAGATTATATCTGCTGATGCAAACGATATGTTCAAGCGGAATCAGAGTATCGGAATTACAGTATATAACAGTTGATGCCGTAAAGTTAAGAAAAGCGACTATTAACTGTAAAGGTAAAATGAGAATTGTGATTTTGCCCAAGGAGCTTTGCAGAATGCTCACAGAATACGCGAAAACCCAAAAAATAACAAGCGGCTCCGTGTTTGTTACAAAAACAGGAAAACCGCTTGACAGAAGTACCATATGGAAAATGATGAAAGCACTTTGCGAAAGTGCAAGAGTATCGAAGAATAAAGTGTTTCCACATAATTTAAGGCATCTTTTCGCACGCACTTTTTACACTCTTCAAAAAGACATTGTAAGACTTGCAGACATTCTCGGACATTCAAGCGTAAACACCACACGTATATACACTATGGAAACAGGTGAAATACACCGCAAGCAAATTCAAAAATTAGGACTATTGCGGCT
>JAZONB010000116.1:0-42431 GCA_045654305.1 Acutalibacteraceae bacterium
AAATGACCGCCGTTTTGAGCCACGGTGGTGATAATTTTTTGCCGTATTTCCTCGCAAAGAGGCTGTAAATCCTTTTCGTCCAGACGTTTTAAGTCCTCGGGCGAATTTAGTTTACTTAAAATTGGATACTCCAATACTTCACTTCCTAAGTTTTAACTGTTGCGGTCAAGCAGATAGTTAGTAATTTCGTAAAGCGCCTCGGTGTCGCCGCCGATTTCGTCCAAAGCGTCCAAAGCGGCGTTTGAAAGCTGAGCCGCCAAGGCAAATGCCTTGTCAAGTCCGTACAGGGTGACAAAGGTGGTTTTGTTGTTTTTCTCGTCACTTCCAACGGGTTTGCCTAAAACCTTTTCGTTGGCTGTGACATCAAGAATATCGTCAATAATCTGGAAAGCGAGTCCTAAATTATAGCCGTATTTTGCGGCGCTTCTAAGGGTTTGCTCGTCGTCTTTTCCTGCCGCAATACAACCGATAGAGGCGGCGGCGATAAGCAGAGCTGCTGTTTTTCTCATATACATATCCTGAAGTGCTTTAGCGTCAGGGGTGTTTTGCTCAAACGAAAGGTCCAAAACCTGACCGCCTATCATTCCGTGTATGCCTGCATTACTGCTCAAAAATGATATGGCTTTCAGTGCCTTGTCACTGCTTACGGGGGCATTGGCGGTAATGAAAAACGCCTCGGTCAAAAGTGCATCACCGCAAAGCAGAGCGGTGTCCTCGCCGAATGCCTTGTGACAAGAGGGTTTCCCTCTGCGCATATCGTCGTTATCCATACAAGGCAGGTCATCGTGAACAAGGGAGTAGGTGTGTATCATCTCGAGCGCCACGGCAAAATCTAACGCCGATTCTCTTTTTCCGCCACAAAGACGACAAAACTCCATCATAATGACAGGTCTAATTCTCTTGCCGCCGTTCAAAAGGCTGTATCTGGCGGCATTTATTACGCTGTTATACGGGGCGTCCACCTCGGGGAAAAGCTCGTTTATTCGGCTTTCCACAAGAGTAGCGTATTCCTTTAAAAGTGCATTTAAGTCCAATTTATTCAACCTCGCTGAGATTACTGATTTTGATTTCCGCTTGCTTTAAAGCCTTTTGGCATTCTTTAACATTAGCCATTCCCTTTTCGAAGAGATTTATAGACTCTTCAAGTGTACAGTCGGATTTTTCGAGGAGCTCCACAATTTTCTCTAATTCCTTTAATGCCTTTTCAAAATCTATTTTTTCACTCATTTAATTCACCTTAATTTCTGTAACTGTAGTATGAGCCTCGCCGTCGGCAAAACGAATTTTAAGGGTATCGTTTTTGTTTATATCTTTAATACTTTTAACTGTGCCGTTTTGATTAGTCACAGCCGCAAAACCTCTCGCCAAGGTTTTTAAAGGACTTAAAGCGTCTAAACTTGCCGCCAATGAAGAAAGTTCTTTTTCGGCAAACAGCATTTTTTCTTTCAAAGCCGCCGTCATTCTGTCACAAAGTCTGTCAATTTCCAAGGCTCTGTCGTTTATAATGAAATCGGCGGGGTTTGTAAAGGCTTTGTTTTCGGCAAGTCTTTTGAATTTAAGTTTTGCGTTTTCGAGTTTGCCTTTTAACAGCAGTGACAGTTTGTTTTGGGAATTCTCCAAAAGTTTTTCTATTTCGGCGCTGTCAGGAACGCTAAGTTCAGCCGCCGCAGAGGGTGTGGGAGCTCGCAAATCTGCTACAAAATCGCATATTGTAAAATCGGTTTCGTGGCCTACTGCGGAAATTACAGGGAACGGAGCCTCGTATATTTTGTACGCCAATTTTTCATCATTAAATGCCCACAAATCTTCAACCGAGCCGCCGCCACGGCCTATAATGCAAAGGTCAATACCGTCTGTACTATAAAGCCTGTCCAAACTCTCAAGCATTTCGGGAACTGCAAGAGAACCCTGCACCGAAACAGGACACATTATGATTTCTAAGGCTTGCCAACGGCGGGAAATAATGCTTAAAATATCCCTAACCGCAGCTCCCGTGGGGGAGGTTACAACAGCAATCCTTTTTGGAAATCTCGGAATTTTCCTTTTACTTTCGGGGGCAAAAAGCCCTTCGGCTTCGAGTTTTGCCTTTACCTGCTCGAATTTTCGGGCAATATCACCAAGTCCCGATTCTTTCATTTCCTCGGCGTAAAACTGGTAGTTTCCGTCCTTTTCGTAAAGGGAAACTCTGCCACGTATCATCACCTTTTGCCCGTTTTCGGGGGCGAATTTAATGTGCGAGGCAAATGAGCGGAACATAACACAGTTTACAGCCGCATCGTTGTCCTTAAGGGTAAAATAAATATGTCCGCTAGCGTAATGGTTTTTAAGGTTTGAAATCTCACCCTCAACCAAAACCGAGGAAAGACGGGGGTCACCCTCTATTAAATTTTTAACATAAAAATTTAACTGCTTAACGCTTAAAGCCGTCATCGACATATTAAATACTCTTAGCTACGGTTGATAAAATTCCGTTAACGAAAGAGGCGTCTTCGGTTGTAGCATATTTTTTGCATATTTCCACAGCCTCGTTAATAGAAACCGAAAGCGGAATATCATCCATAAACTTTATTTCAAATAAAGCCAAACGCAAAACGCACAAAGCGGTTTTTGAAATTCTTTCTATCTTCCAGCCGACTGCAGTTGAAGAAATTATATTGTCCAACTCCTCGACATTTTCGTAAACTCCCGAAAAGACGGTTTTAATGTAATCATCAGGCACAAGGTCCCTTGCCTCGTTTGCCAATTCTAAAATTTCTTCGATTGTTTCTTTTGAAAAGACCTTTTCAAATATTAAAATAAAAGCCTCTTCTCTTGCCATTTTTCGTGTCATAAAGGCACCTCTTTTGCTCGTTAGATATAATTAATTAAATTATACATCAAATTATGCATAATTTCAAGTTTTATTGCATAAAAATAGACCGCAAAAGCGGTCTATTGAAAATTACTTAATTGTTATAGATTCTATAACGGGTTGATTTTGTCTTTGCACTGTTCCGTTAGCATCAACAACGGGAGTTTTTTCGGCAACAGCATCAACAACCTCAATACCCTTTACAACCTTACCGAAAGCGGCATACTGACCGTCTAAGTGGGGAGCATCCTCATGCATAATGAAGAACTGGGAAGATGCGCTGTCATAGCTGTATCCGTTTCTTGCCATAGAAATAACGCCTCTTAGGTGCTTTATATCATTTTGCACGCCGTTAACACGGAATTCGCCCTTAATATTCTTGTCACTGCCTCCCATACCGGTGCCCTCGGGGTCACCGCCCTGAATCATAAATCCTTCAATAATTCTGTGGAAGGTAAGACCGTCGTAAAATCCGCTTTTTGCAAGGGTTACGAAATTTTCGACTGTTATAGGAGCCACTTTTCCGTAAAGTTCAACTGTTATTTCGCCGTAATCTTTAATATTAATTACTGCAGTATCAGTAACCTCAAAGTTAGCAGTATTGTTTTTTTCGTTGCATCCTGTAAAAGTATTAAACATAATTATAACCACCAATAAACAAATTATTTTTTTCATATTTCTATTTAATTTTTGCATATTTCTTTACCGCTTGGAGAGCTTTTTCGTTAACAGCTAAATTTTCAAAATAATACTCGCCGTAGTATTCTTTTAATTTATCTGCTGTTATTGATTCATCGTTAAAATCTTTAACTGCTTTGTTGATTTCGTTTTCAACGTCTTCTTGTGTAACCTCAATGCCCTCTTTGTCAATAATTGCATACATAGGCATAGTTTGGTCCATCATAGGATAAACCTGTTCGCTAAGAAGCGATGAATTGAATTGCTCTTTAGTCATCTGATTTTGGGTTAAAAAGTCATCTAATGCCATTCCGTAATAGCTTTTTACCTGAGTTTCAAACATTTCGGTCATCTTATCTGTTAAAAATTCGGTATCTGCTTTAGGATAATCATTAACCTTGCTGTTTTCGGTAATGTTTTCAAAGATAATAGTGTCTATTGTTCTGTTTTTGACGTCTTCCTCGTATTTTTCGAGGCTCTTAAAGTTTAGTTTGCTAAAATAATCCTTTGGCGCTAAGGCTTCATCTGTTTTTACGAAGTTCACCTTAACTGTGAAAACTACAGCCTTGCCTGCAAGGTCGGTGCTTTGGTAATCCTTGGGGAATGTGAGGTTAAGGTCAACGGTGCTACCTATCTCTACTCCAATGAGTCCGTCCTCAAAACCTGCAATAAAACTGCCCGAGCCTATTTCCAAATCGTAGCCCTGAGCGGTGCCGCCCTCAAAAGCTACGCCGTCTTTTTTACCCTCATAATCAATGTTGGCAACGTCACCTTTTGCCACCTTGCCCTCGGTTTTGGTGAGGTACAAATCGTTATTTTCAACGTCCGACTTAATGATTTCGTTATACTTTTCTTCAAATCCCTTTGAAGAGGTATCAACCTTTATAGCCTTGTAATCTGCAAGCTTTAAAGATTTGGCAAGGTCTGCAGAGCTGTATAAAATTCTGTCCTTTTCACCGCAAGAGGCTAAAAGCAACAGGGTGAAAACTGTTAAAACAACCGCTAATATTCTTTTCATATTTCCATATCCTCATTTCCAAGGCCGCCTTTAGAAGCAGCCTTTAAATATGCATTGATAAATCCGTCAAGGTCGCCGTCCATAACAGCGTTGATGTTGCCCGACTCAAACCCTGTTCTGTGGTCCTTTGCAAGGGTGTAGGGCATAAATACATAGGAACGAATCTGTGAGCCCCAGGCAATATCTTTTTGAACACCCTTGATGTCCTCAATTTTTTCGAGATGCTCTCGCTCTTTAATCTCAAGGAGCTTTGATTTAAGCATTTTCATTGCTTTTTCTCGGTTCTGGAACTGACTGCGTTCATTCTGACAAGCCACCACAATGCCTGTGGGCAAGTGGGTTAAACGCACAGCAGATGAGGTTTTGTTAATGTGCTGTCCTCCCGCACCCGATGAACGGAACACGTCCATCTTAATGTCTTCTTCTCTAACCTCAACATCGGCGTCGTCGGTAATTTCGGGCATAACCTCTAATGAAGCAAACGAAGTGTGTCTTCTGCCCGATGCATCAAACGGGGAAACTCGCACAAGGCGGTGCACTCCCGATTCGCTTTTTAGATATCCGTAGGCATTGTCACCCTCAATGGAAAGGGTAGCGCTTTTAAGACCTGCTTCATCACCGTCAAGAAAATCGAGCATCTGCACCTTAAAGCCGTGACGCTCGGTCCAACGGGTGTACATACGGACAAGCATTGAAACCCAGTCCATAGCCTCGGTACCGCCCGCACCCGCATGGAAAGTGAGAATGGCGTTGTTTTTATCATATTCGCCTGTCAAGAGAGTCTCTAGTCTCTGACTTGCGAGGCTTTTTTCAAGCTCATCAATAGAGGCTTCGATTTCAGGGATAAGGGATAAATCGCCCTCCTCGTCACCCATTTCAATGAGAACTGTCAGGTCATCATAAAGGGCAACGCTTTTATCGTAAAGCTCAACCGTATTTTTGAGTTTTCCTGTTTTTTGAACTATTTTCTGACTCGTTTCGGGGTCGTCCCAGAAATCGGGAACAGAGGATTTCATTTCAAGCTCCTCAATCTCCCTTTTAAGGCGTTCGTACCCCAAAGCATCCTTTAAATCTAAAAGCTCATCACGGTTTGAAACAAGCCTTAAATTTAACTGCTCAAATTCAAGCATACTTTTCCTCCACTATTTTTGTAATACAAAGGCGCACCAGTTGTCCTTGTATTTTTCGCCTGTAACCTTAAAGCCGTTTTCGGCGACGGCTTTTAGGACATCGTCTTTTCTTAAATCAATTATGCCCGAAACGATAAGCACACCGTTGTCGGTCATAAAATTCTTAGCGTCGGGCAAAAGACGGATAACAACATCGGCAACAATATTAGCGCAAATTACCTCATATTTTCCGCTCACAACCTCGGTCAAATCGCCAACCTCGAACTTTACTTTGCCCGAGATATTGTTGATTTCAGCGTTTTCTTTAGCGGTTTTAACCGACTGTGCGTCAATATCCACACCGAAGGCACTCTCTGCTCCCAAAAGCACCGAAGCCAAAGCCAAAATACCGCTTCCGCAACCAATGTCTAACATTTTGCTGTTATTAGTAACGAACCCTTGCAACAACTCAAGGCAAAGCGAGGTTGTAGCGTGGGTGCCAGTGCCGAATGCGGCGCCCGGGTCAATGTTAAGCACAGTTCTGTTCTGTTCGTTTTCGTAATTTTCCCAGCTTGGCACCACCGCTAATTTTTCGCCGATTTCAATAGGATGAAAATACTTTTTCCAGTTTTCGTTCCAGTCGCTATCGTCAACACCGACGCTTCCTGCCTCAAAGGGTATTTTTTCGGCGGTAAGGCGCTCCTTTAAAAATTCCAAGGCCTCTGCGGCGTTATCGCTTTCTGAAATATAAATATGAATGACGGAATTTTTTCTGTCCTTGTTTATCAGGTCCTCGTCAATTAAATCAATGTGAGCAATTTCCCACGCATTTTCCTCTAAATCGGAGTAATCCTCAATATAAATACCGTAGGGTACGGTCATATTGGCAATTGCCGCCGCACTTTCGGTAAAAGCGTTTGGAATAGTAACTTTAATTTCTGTCCAGTTCATTTTATCACCAAAGGATATTTTAGCATAACACCATAAAAAAAGCAACCGCTAAAGGTTGCTTTTATAGATTTGCAAAAAACTTTTCTATTTCTTTTCTGTCGGCATTCACTGACCCTTGTGCCATACCGTTTCTGCCGCCGCCCTTGACACAAAGCGTGGATTTAAACTCTGCAAAAAATTCGTCAAAGTTGTCACCACCGCAAAGGCAGAACAAAAAGCCGTTTTCGTTCTGTGAGAAAACTCCACGGATACCACCGTATGCCTTATGTAACGAATCGGCAAAAATCTGTAAATCCTTAACAGAGAAATTATCCTCAAAAATAGCGGTTATTTGTGATTCTGCTTTAAAATTTTCGGTTTTGAGTTTAATTTTCTCGAGTTTCAGCGAGGTGATTTCTGCTTTTTGTTCCTTTAAAGTGCCGAGTAAACGCTCTACGCCAGAAGCGGTTTCATTTTGTGCCACCGCCAAATCACAAGAGATTTTTTTAATGTTGGCGTACTTTTCATTGTAATCAGCCAAGGCTCGTCCGCCGGCTTTAAGCTCTATTCTAATTCCGCCTCGAAGTTTTTCGGTGTCAAGCAGTTTTATAAGTCCTATCTGCCCTGCGTTTTTAACGTGGGGAGCACAGCAAGCGCACATATCCGTGCCCTCAATTTCCACAATTCTGACTTTTCCCTCAAGCTCTTTTTTACTGCGGTAACTAAGTTTACGAAGGGTTTCATCATCGGGGTAGTAACAATTAAATTTCACACCCTCAAAAACCTTTTGATTTGCAATTTCCTCAATTTTTAAAAGCTGTTCGGCATTCAAAACCTTATCAAAATCAAGGGTTACAATTTCATCGCTTAAATGAAAACCGACATTCTCAGAGCCATAAAGACTGTGAGCTATACCCGATACAATATGCTCAGCAGAGTGCTGCTGCATAAAATCAAATCGGCGGTCAAAATCAATAACACCTGTGACAGATTCGCCCACTTTTAAGGGCTTGTTGGTAATATGATAAATGTTTTCTGTCTTTATTAAGACATCTGAAACCTTTGCGTCATTAAGCGTTCCTGTATCTGCCTTTTGTCCGCCAGCTTCGGGGAAAAATGCGGTTTTGTCAAGCAGTACCGACCAACCGTTTTCACACATTTCACATTCTAAAACGGTGGCGGTAAATTCCTTTAAAAAGGAATCCTTGTCATATAATTTTTCACTCATCCCAATTTCTCCTGGACAATATGCGCCGCCTTGTAAATATCGCCGCCGCCCATTGTGATTACAATATCATTTTCCTTTGCCGTTTTAATGATTTCGTCGGCAATATTTTCGAAACCGTCCACCACAACGGCGTTTTTAAGTTCCTTTGCCAAATCCTCGGAATAAATATTGTAGGTGTTTTTTTCACGGGAACCCATAATGGGGGTTAAAATCACCTTGTCGGCAATAGATAATGCCTTTATAAAATCATCCTTTAAAAGTGCGGTGCGAGAAAAAGTGAAGGGCTGAAAAACTGCAATAACATTATTGTAGCTAAGCTCCTTCGCGGCGCTGAGTGTTGCGGTGATTTCGGTGGGGTGGTGAGCGTAATCATCAGCTAATGTAAAGCCGTTATATTCACCCAAAAACTCAAAACGTCTGCCCGCTCCCGTAAAGCTCTCGAGAGCTTTTGCTATGTCATCTGGGGCTACGCCCTCGCTGTAGCAAACAGCGAAGCCTGCAAGACCGTTATATATATTGTGCTTGCCCGGAATATGCATATTAAGGCGGGTTAATTTTTCGCCCTTGTACATAACGTCAAAGCAGAAACCAAACTTGCCTTTTTCGATATTCTCGGCATAAAAATCGTTTGTACTATCCATTCCGTATGTCATAAACTGAGCGCAGTTTTCACGCGCTTTCATACAAAGCTCGTCATCACCGTTTACAAAGCAAAGGCTTGACATATTAACAAACTTCGAGAAAGATTTAACGAGATTATCCATACTACCGAAATAATCAAGATGGTCGTTATCTATATTAAGAAGCACCGACTTGTCGGGAGAAAGCTGTAGAAATGTATCAACAAACTCACAGGACTCGCAAACCATAGTGTCGCTGTCACCCGCAACACCGTTGGAATTAATAAGCGGCAGCTTGCCTCCGATAACGGCGGTAGGATTTTGCTTGTTTAAAATTAAAATATGTGTTATCATAGAGGAAACGGTGGTTTTACCGTGGGTACCGCAAACACCGATTACATTGTCGTAATAGCGTGTTAAGGCGCCGAGCAGATGTGAACGCTCCATTAGCGGAATGCCGAGCCTTTTAGCCTCTACTATTTCGGGGTTATCTTCGGATATAGCGGCAGAGTAAACCACAAGCTCGGTATCTTTCACATTTTCGGCGTTATGCCCCATATATACCTTTATCCCCAAAGCCTTAATTCGTTTTAAGGGGTCGCTTTCGTTATTGTCGGAGCCTGTAAGGGTGTAGCCCTTGCTGTGCAGAATCTCTGCCAAGGGACACATTCCGCTGCCTCCGATACCTATAAAATGTATTTTTTTAACAGTCTCAATAATCCTGTCTTCTTCACGCAAAACCTTCATAATTGCCTCCCAGTTAAAGGTACTGTTTATATTATATAATTTTTTCACACAAAAATAAACCCTTTTTTGAAAGGAATGAGAAAAATGCTGTCAATACCCGAAAATACCCGGTTTGTAATCGACCGTTTGACGAAAAACGGGTATGAAGCATATATTGTTGGCGGATGTGTAAGAGATTCGCTGTTAGGACTCGAATGTTCCGATTTTGATATTACCACCTCGGCAAAACCTGAGGCGGTTTTAGAGTTGTTCGAAAAAACCGTACCCACAGGAATTAAGCACGGTACGGTTACGGTTATCATAGAAAACGAGCCGATTGAAGTTACTACTTTTAGAACCGAGGGTGTCTACAAGGACAGCCGTCACCCCGAAAATGTTGAGTTTGTGAGTGACCTTAGTGAGGATTTATCCCGCCGAGATTTTACTGTCAACGCCATTGCCTACAATGAAAAAACGGGTATAGTCGACCTGTTTGGCGGCACACAAGACCTTGAAAACAAAATTTTAAGGGCTGTCGGCGACCCCGAAAAGAGATTTCACGAGGACGCTTTAAGAATTTTGCGTCTTTTCCGTTTTGCCTCACAGTTAAACTTTGAAATCGAGGAAAACACATTAAATTCTGCCTTAAAACTGAAAGACGGACTAAAGAACATAAGCCGAGAAAGAATTTTTACAGAACTTCAAAAGACGGTAAACGGCAAAAACCCCGAGGCGTTACTGCCTTTAATAAATTCGGGAGCCCTCGAATTTTTAGGGATAACGGGTGAGCCTGATTTGGCTGTTAAATCTAAAAACCCCGACTTGCGACTTTGGGGACTTTTGAAATCTTGTTCCGACCCCGTCTTAGTTTTAAAAAATCTAAAAGCGTCAAATCGGCAAATAAGCTTTGCTGAGAATTTTATAAAGCTTTTAAAATTAGAAATTGAAACTAAAGAAGATATTAAAAATGCCCTCTTTTTAACCGATGAGCAAACTGTGAGAGCCTTTTTTGAATATTATAAAAAGGATACCGCAAAACTCCGCGAAATAATTGAAAACAATGAGCCATATCTTATATCCCACCTAGCGGCTTCGGGTGAAGATTTGCTGAAAACAGGACTTAGCGGAAAGGAAATCGGCGAAAGGCTTGAGGCTTTACGACAAGCAGTAGTAAAAGAGCCAGAAAAAAATAAAAAAGATATATTGCTCTCATTAACAAAATAGTAGTCAGCGCCATAAACTGTACTAACAGCTATGGTGCTGATTTTATTTTAAAAGCAGGGGTAATATGAAAAAGGTGACTATCGTAGGCGGGGATTCCCGTCTAAAAGAGGTTAAAAGGGCTTTGGAAAAGGCGGGTTTTAATGTTGACACTCTTGGTTTATTCGAGAATGATAACGGTAATATTTCTACCTCTAAAATAGTGGTGTTACCTGTTCCTACAACGAGGGACGGCATCAATGTTCACGCTCCGCTTACGGGAAAAATAATACCGCTGTCTGAGGTTGAGGAGGCGATTTCACCCGAAGCACTTGTGCTTTGCTGTAACTATTCCTTTAAAACCCGCAAATGCACCGACTACAACTGTCTTGACAGCTATGCGCTCCTCAATGCAGTTCCCACAGCCGAGGGAGCGGTTAAAATCGCCATTGAAAACACGCCCTTTACTCTGTGGAATGCTAAGGTGCTAGTAATTGGCTTTGGCAGAGTCGGTAAAATCTTGGCCGACAGATTAAAAGCCTTAGGCTGTAAGGTCACCGTTTCTGCCCGCAAACCCAGTGACTTTGCGCTGATTTCCGCTCTTAATATGGAAAAAGCCGACACTCGCCTTTTAAATGATATACCCCTTAATTACGATATAATTTTTAACACGGTGGATTTCCCCGTTTTAAGCCGTGATGCTTTAGAAAACACCCCATGTAAATGCATAATCGACCTTTCAAGCAAGGGCGGTTTTGATTTGGAATTTGCAAAAAGTGAGGGCATAACAGCGATTAAAGCGCCGGGACTTCCCTCGGTGGTGGCGCCAAAAACTGCAGGCGAAATTCTCGCCAAAACCATATTAGATTTATTAACCTCTTAGGAGTGATAACCTTGGACAACATAAAAATAGGATATGCCTTTTGCGGTTCCTTTTGTACACTCTCGCAGTCGCTGAAAGCCTTAAAGGAGCTTAAAAAGGAATTTTCAGATATAACACCAATCATGTCGCAAATAACCTATTCCACCGACACCCGTTTTTTTAAGGCGGAGGAGTTTAAAGCTCAGGTCAAGGAAATTTGCGGTAAAGAAATAATCCACACTATTGACGGCGCAGAGCCGATAGGCCCTAAAAATCTTCTTGATATTATTGTGGTTTGTCCCTGTACGGGCAACACCTTGGCAAAATGCGCTTTGGGAATTACCGATACCCCCGTCACAATGGCGGTAAAGGCACATCTTCGAAACAACAAGCCTGTGGTTTTGGGAATTGCCACAAATGACGCTTTGGGAGCAAGTGCCAAGAATATCGGCTTGCTTCATAACACGAAAAACATCTTTTTCGTGCCGTACGGTCAGGATGACCCTCATTCTAAAAACAATTCTCTTGTTTGCAAATTTGACCTTGTGAGCGATACTGTAAAAGAGGCGTTAAAGGGCAAACAGATAGAGCCGATGATAATGTAAAAAGCTTCCTTTCGGAAGCTTTTTTGTGCGTTATTTTTTAATCATATTAAATTTTGATTTCACCGTTTTTGCTTTCAAATTCTTTTATGCATTGGCGAATCAAATATAAAATCTGTCCATTAGCAGAACGACCTTCATATTTTGCTATATAGTGCAATTTGCCGTGCAAATCGGGAGTCACTTCAATACCTAAGTGCTTGTTTTCTTTGTTTCTCATAAAATCACCTAAAAATCTTAATTTAAGTATATTTTAAGATAATAATGTGGTATTATGTTATTAGTATACTTGTTTTAAGTATACTAATAACATTCGGGGTGATAGTATGACCTGCACATTTTTTGGAAACAGAGATATTATCGGTAGCAAAGTGGAAACAAGGTTATGGGAATTGTTAGTGGATTTTGTGAAAAATAAAAATGTGGATAATTTTTATGTTGGAAATCAAGGTCGTTTTGACTCCCTTGTACTTGAACAGTTAAAAAAATTAAAAGAGATTTATCCACACATAAATTATGGAATAGCTTTAGCTTATATTCCGACAGAAAAAGAAAGCTGTGGGGTGGTAAATAACGATAAAGCGTTTGTTCCTGACGGAGTCGAAAACGGACCAATGAGATTTGCCATAGACCGCAGAAACAGATGGCTGATAAAAAACAGCGATTATGTAATTACGTGTGTACGGAATAGTATAGGTGGTGCAGCAAAGTATAAGGAAATAGCCGAACGAAAAGGAAAAACCGTAATAAATATAAAAGGCTGAAATCTTTACCTTGTCGCTTATGCCGCGACGGGCACGCCCTTTCTTATGTCGGCGAAAAGAAAGGGCGGAAAGATTCGCCTTAAAGGGGGAATTTCGATTTCCCCCTTAGGTGACAGAATTTGATTTCATTAAAAACGCCGACAAAGCGTGAAAACTAAAGTTTTCAATTTGTCGGCAAGTTTTACTCTTTTTATAGTATCTTCTCTGTCACCATATCCCCCTTAAACGACAAGAGCTTCGCTCTTGACACGTCACACAAGGATGTTTGTTGTATTGATTAAAAAACAAAAGACTACTTTTAAGTAGTCTTTTTCCATAGGTTTAAATATTAAATCCAATTACTGTTTTTTCTTTTTCACTAAGAGAAAGTCTTGCTGAAAATGTCTCGGTCAAGGCTTTTTTATAGTCTTCAATGTCCTCGTCTTTGAGGGCAAAGATGAGGGTTACCTTGTCGGTAAATAAAGTGTCAAGTATTTCGGCTTTGGTTTCGGTTAATTTTAAAAGTGTGGCGTGGTCTTGGTAATCGCAACAAACCTCACACACGGTACAGGGCACCATTTCGACGATTTCTGCGTTTTCAAGTGCGTCCTTTGTGGCTGTGGTGTAAGCACGGACAAGTCCGCCCGTTCCCAAAAGCACTCCGCCGAAATAACGGGTTACTACTACCAGCACATTCACAAGTCCCTTGCCGTTTATAACCTCTAAAATTGGCTTGCCCGCTGTCCCGTGAGGCTCGCCGTCATCAGAAAAACGGGAAGTTCTGCCATCGTCCACAACAAAGGCGAAGCAGTTGTGTCTTGCGTCCCAATACTGCGACCTCACCTTTTCGAGAATTGAAAGGGCTTCTTCTTCGGTTTTGCAGGGATACGCGGCACCTAAAAACTTAGAACGCTTTTCTATGTATTCACTTGTAGACTCGTCCTTTATAGTTAAATAGCCCATAATTCCCCCCCGATGATAAAACAAAAGACTGTCGCAAAGGACAGTCTTTTAATTAGTAATTCAAGGTTTAACCGTTAATGTTAAAGCGTTTGTTGAATCTGTCAACACGTCCGCCGGTATCTACCAATTTCTGTTTACCTGTGAAAAACGGATGACACTTTGAACAAATATCCAAACGAATGTCCTTTTTAGTAGAACTGGTTTCAAACTCTGCACCACATGCGCATTTAATGGTTACCTTTTCATACTGCGGATGAATACCTTCTTTCACTATTGTCACCCCTTTCAAAAATACTGCAACAATGATAATACCACACTGTGTACCAAATTGCAAGCATTTTTTCAAAAAAACTGAAATTTACCATTTTTCTGTTCCCTTTCGGGGATTTTGGCGGTCGGTTTTAATCTGCTTTTTATTAAAACCCTGAGCGATTGCAGGGTAAGTGTTGTTTGTGTCTGCTGTAGGCTGAATTTCGTATGTGCCGTAGAAATTCACCATATCTAATGCTGTGTCGGGATTACCGTCGGTAGTGTTAATATCTGTCATGTTAGACATTTTCTTTTTGTTTTTCATTTTTTCACCCCTTAGTTTATTTTTTCGTAAAAAGGGTGAAAAATTTAATTAATTAACAAATAATTAGTGATTTTTCAAAAATATTATGATAAAATGATATTAAGACGAAAGGATTGAGATTATGAGAATTTGTGTTTATGGTGCCGCCAGTAATTCAATTGATGAAAAGTATATGAAGGCTACTGAGGAAATGGGCAGAGTGTTAGCCGACCGTGACCACAACCTTGTTTTCGGAGGTGGAGCAAACGGTCTTATGGGAGCCGCTGCAAGGGGTTTCAGAAAGGGCGGAGCACATATTTTGGGCATTATCCCCCGATTTTTCATTCGTGAAGAAATTGAGGCGGTGTGTGATATTTGTGACGAAATGATAACACCCGAATCAATGCGTGAACGCAAGCTCTTAATGGAAGATACTGCCGATGCTTTTATAGTAGTTCCCGGCGGAATAGGTACCTTTGAGGAGTTTTTTGAAATTTTAACTTTAAAACAGCTTTGCCGTCACAACAAGCCGATTGCGGTTTATGACCAGTTTGGCTACTATACCGAATTAGAGCAACTGATGCAGGCATCAATAGATAAGTCTTTCCTTAAAGAAAAGTGCAAGGAGCTCTACTTTATTTCAAGCGATTTAAAGGAAATTATAGATTATGTTGAAACCCCCGTTATGAGCCGTAGGAATGTTAAGGAATTAAAAGAGGGATAAAGTTTATAAAGCTATAAAAAACAGCAAGCTGAGGCTTGCTGTTTTCATTTAATCTTTTGTTCTAGGCTGTCAAACTATATGTTCGAACTCCTACATATTTATAATTTGTGCCGTAGGCACACCGAAACTTTTTCACTATTCACTATTACTTATTACTTGCCAAAAATCGACAAAAAGAGAATAGTGAAAAGTGAAGAGTGAAGAGGTAAAAAGTAAAATCGACAAACCTCTGTCGAGATTTGTCGATTTTTGGCAGGGGTAGAAGGACTCGAACCCTCACAAACGGTTTTGGAGACCGGTGTGCTACCATTGACACCATACCCCTATGTAAAAAATAATGCTGCGTTTGGTGGGGCATCACGGACTCGAACCGCGGACCAACCGGTTATGAGCCGGTTGCTCTAACCAACTGAGCTAATGCCCCAAACGAGCAAAGTATATTATAACACAAATCCCGAATTTGTCAATAGCAAAATTCGGGATTTTATATCTTTAATTTTCACTCGCTTCTGCGGCGGCAAGCTTATGCTTACGGCGGTTTTTAACCTCATCTGAAATAGGTTTGATTTCGCCTGCGGCGGCAAGCGCCATTCGGGTGAATACAGGGCCTACAAGCTCATAAATCAGCACCGCAAATAGGGTTATATTTCTAATAAGACTACCCATCTCGCCAAGCTGCATAGCCAAGGTACACATACCCAAAGCAACGCCCGCCTGCGGTAAAAGTGTTATACCGAGATATTTGCAAATCTCTTTAGAACAGTTGGAGATTTTAGCGCTGAAAAATGTACCTGCATATTTACCGATAGAACGGAAAATTATATAAACTACACCGATTAAAACAATAGCCGAGTTTGTGAAAACGCTAAGCTCTAATTCCGCACCGCTTATAACAAAGAAAAGAGCGAAAATCGGAGAAGTCCATTTGTCTGCCGCGCCCATTAAATCGTGGGAAAGAGGACAAATATTGCAGAAAACCGTTCCGAGCATCATACAGGTGAGAAGTGAAGAAAATTGAATGTGAAGCGGTCCTATAGCAAATTTCATCATAGAAAGGGTTGCTGTCAAAAGCACAATGGCGATGGTGAGATTAAGTCGGTTAGTATTGGAGTTGAACAGCTTTTCGAGCTGAGTCAGCACCCAACCCATTATAGCGCCGAGGATTAGCGAGCAAGCAATTTCAATTAAGGGATTTAAAATAATAGAAAACAAATCCATATTTCCGCTTACCATTGTTTTTGCAATACCAAATGAAACTGCGAAAACCACAAGACCCACGGCATCATCAAGTGCTACTATCGGTAAAAGCAATCGGGTTAAGGGGCCGTGCGCTTTATACTGACGCACAACCATCAGCGTGGCGGCGGGAGCGGTAGCTGTGGCTATGGCTCCGAGTGTTATAGCTTGTGGCACCGAGATTTTATCGGGCATCATAAAACAAAGACCGATTAGCGCGGCATCAACCAAAAGTGCGGCTACAAGGGCTTGGAAAATACCAATAATCAAAGCCTGTCTGCCTGTTTTTCTGATTTCCTCCAAACGGAACTCGTTACCGATAGAAAATGCGATAAAACCGAGTGCCACTTCCGAAATCAGCGACAGGTTTAAAACCGATTCACTTGATGTAAAGCCTACTCCGTCCATACCAAGTCTTCCCAAAAAATAGGGACCTATCAGCACGCCTGCAATAAGGTATGCCGTAACAGACGGAAGTTTTAGTTTTTTGAAAAGTCTTGTCATTATAAGTCCTGCTAAAAGGGCTATTGACACTGACAGTAGAGTGACCATTGAAAATTCGCTTCCTTTGAATAGAAATTTTTAATCAACCACCATATATTACTCCTCACAAAAACTTTTGTCAAGGGGTATATTGTAAATCTCATATTACGGTGGTATACTATATTTAATATACTTGGAGGAATAAAAATGTTAATAGATTTTCATATGCATTCTTTCCCCGAAAAGATAGCCGAAAAGGCACTTGAAAAGTTGTCTTTCGTGTCGGGCGGAATGAAACCTCACACCGACGGTACGGTCGACGGATATAAAAGGTTAATGTGCGAACAGGGCGTAGATAAAGCGGTAATGCTAAGCATTGCCACCAACGCCGCACAGCAGAAAAATGTTAATGATTTTGCGGCAGAGGTGAACTCTGAGAAAATTATGGCTTTCGGCTCTGTTTTCCCTCATAGCGACGACTGGAGCGAAGAATTAGAGCGCATAAAGTCGCTTGGATTAAAGGGAATTAAGCTTCACCCCGATTATCAAGGTTTTAGCGTTGATGATGAAAAAATGTTTCCGATATATAAAAAGATTTCATCTTTAGGACTTATTACAGTTTTCCACGCGGGACAAGATTACGGATTTCCGCCGCCCTACGGAGCCACACCCGAAAAGTTAGAAATCGCTCTAAAGCATTTCGATTCTCCTGTTATTGCGGCGCATTGGGGAGGGCTTGATTGCGGTGAGGGAGTGTTGAAACACCTTTGCGGCAAGGATATTTACTTTGACACCTCTTTTGGTTACGCTAATATGCCGAAATACTATGCGGCAAAGATACTCGAAACCCACACTTCCGATAAAATTCTTTTCGGCTCCGACTGTCCTTGGCACACCCCCGAAATGGAAATGTGTCTTTTAAAGAGTCTTGGGCTTACAAAAGATGAAATGGATAAAATCACCCATAAAAATGCCGAAAAGCTGTTGAATATATAAAACAAAACACCGCTACTTTTTTGTAGCGGTGTTTCTCTTTTATATAGGTTAACCGATGGATTTTTTATATTGTCGCTCATGCCGCGACGGGCACGCCCTTTCTTATGTGGCGAAAAGAAAGGGCGGAAAGATTCGCCTAAAGGGGGAATTTCGATTTCCCCCTTAGGTGACAGAGTTTGATTTCATTAAAAAAGCCGACAAAGCGCGAAAACTAAAGTTTTCAATTTGTCGGCAAGTTTTATGCGGTTTTATAGTATCTTCTCTGTCACCTTATCCCCCTTAAACGACAAGGGCGGAAATTTAATGTATTGATTTCTTTTTTAAAATATGGTACAATGTGTTCACCACACAAATCAAAGATAGGCGTAATACGAGGGAATGTATTTTTATTTTGGTAAAAATGCATTCTCCACTTGTGCATTCCTTGTGTTATGCCAAATGATTTGTGTGGTAGCAATCAGGAGTTATGCGTTTTTCGGTGTGTGTGGCTTCGGTTGCACACACTTTTTTAATTTTAGGTGAAAAAATGGCTGAGCGTGATTTTAGTGTTAATGAAAGAATAAGATTGTGCCGAAAAGAAAGAGGTTTAAACCAAACACAAGTGGCAAAAGCTTTAGGGATTAAAACCAGTACCTACTCTCAAATGGAGCGAAAAGGATATGTCACTTGTGAAACCTTGAAAATTTTAAGCGAGGTTTTCGATGTGAGTCCGATTTATCTGCTTTACGGAACCAAAACGGAGAATGATATTAGCACAGGCAAACCGTATGAGAGCCGATATTCTTTTTTAGAGGATATATCTGACGCAGAACTTACAGTACTTCAAAAAAGTGTGTTCTATCTTAATAGAGATAAAAGAAATCTTATTTATCACTACGCTATTGATATCTTAAAAAACAAAATCGATGTGAAAAAACATAGACTGTAAAATAACCTGTAGGGGCGTGCGCCTCGAACGCCCGTTGATTACGATGAATTTTTACGGACAGTCGAGGGCGATAGTCCCTACAACATATAAAAACACCGCTCGGCTGAGCGGTGTTTTCAATTTTATTAAACTCCCGAATATGCGGCGAAGCCTGCGTCAACAGGTAAAACCACACCGGTTATTGCCGAAGCGGATTTGTCGTCACATAGGAAAAGGGTGGCGCCAAGCAATTCGTCAGCATCAACGTAACGGTTCATTGGGGTGCCGTTTAATATTTTTGCGCTGCGTGCTGTCGGTGTTCCGTCCTCGTTGAAAAGGAGCGCTCTGTTTTGAGCCGAAACCAAAAATCCGGGGGCAATAGCGTTGCAACGAATTCCCGTTCCTGCAAAGTGGGTTGCAAGCCACTGGGTAAAGTTTGAAATACCCGCTTTGGCGGCTGAATATGCAGGGATTTTGGTAAGCGGAGTGTAGGCGTTCATTGAGGAAATGTTCAAAATACATCCCTTGCCCTTTTTCACCATGTCCTTTGCAAAGGCTTGTGTGGGTAAGAGCGTTCCTTGAAAGTTTAGTTTGAAAACAAAGTCCACACCCGAAGCGTCAAGGTCAAAGAACGATTTTCCGCCCTCTTTCGCTTCATGCTGATACTCGTTGTCGGTAGTGGCCTTTGGATTATTACCGCCGGCACCGTTAACAAGAATATCACACTCGCCCAAGTCATTTAAAACTGCCTTGTGTACCTCTTCTAAAGCCTCAGGGTCGAGCACATTTGCCTTGTAACCCTCGCAAACATACCCTTCGGCTTTTAATTCGTCTGCTAATTTTTTTACAGCGTCCTCATTAAGGTCTAATGCTGCAACCTTAGCACCGCTTTTAGCAAATGCCGCAGCCATAGCACCGCAGATAACTCCGCCGGCACCTGTTACTACAACTACCTTACCGCTGTAATCTACATTCAATGGAAGATTTGACATAATTTTACCTCTTTAATTTAGTTTATCAAGCATATCCCATACGCCGAGCATATACATTATACCCAAAGCGCGGTCATACAGTCCGTAACCGGGACGAACATTACCCGGACCCTCGTCCCAAAGATGTCTTCCGTGGTCGGGACGGATATGTCCTTCATAACCGCAGTCGTGGTAGGCTTTTAAAATGTCTAAAATTCCCGTATCGCCGTCACAGTCACGGTGGCTGGCTTCTGAGAAATCGCCATTCTCAAAGTGCTTAACATTTCTAATGTGAGCAAAAGCAATTCTATCGCAATGTTTTTTCACGATTTCTGCTACATTGTTGTTGGGGTCTGCGTTAAGACTGCCCGAGCATAGTGTTAAACAGTTATAAGGATTATCAACCATTTTAAGGAAACGGTCAATATTTTCCTCGTTTATTAAAAGTCTTGGAAGCCCAAAAATGTCCCAAGGCGGGTCGTCCATATGAATTGCCATTTTAATGCCTGTTTCCTCACAGGTGGGCATTATAGCCTCAAGGAAATACTTTAGGTTTTCCCACAGCTTTTCGTGGTCAACATCCTTGTATGCCTTAAACAATTCATCAAGCTTTGCCATTCTTTCGGGCTCCCAACCTGGGAAAGACATATTGTACTTTTCGGTAAAATCAAGGATATACTTTGCCATAGCATTGTAATCGTCCTGAATCATACCCTTTTCGTAGAAAAGTGCGGTAGAGCCGTCGCCGACCTCGTGGAAGAGGTTGGAACGGGTCCAGTCGAAGATAGGCATAAAGTTATAACAGATAACCTTAACGCCAAATTTGCTAAGATTTTTAATAGTGGTTTTATAGTTTTCGATATATTTGTCGCGGGTAGGAAGACCGATTTTAATGTCATCGTGAACATTAACCGATTCAACGACATCCATATTAAAGCCGTACTCATCGAGTTGTTTTTTAACCTCGGCGATTTCGGATTCCTCCCAGATTTCCCCAGGCATTTTGTGGTGCAACGCCCACACAATGCTGGTAACTCCGGGGATTTGCTTAATGTCGGAAAGGCTGATTTTATCGTTTCCTTCGCCATACCAACGAAAACCCATTTGCATTGGCATAATTTTTTCCTCCTATAGGTTATCTGAGCTTGCGCGGTTTCTTGATGCGGTTAAGCTGAGCGTTCATTTTAAGAAGTTCTTCCTTGGTAAAGGAAAGATTCATCATTCCCACAAGTCCTGTGAGCCTGAGCACGGTAAATCCGCCCATCATTTTCATCATATCTTCACTAAGCTCAAAGCCCATAGCTTCCTTTTTCTCACCCTTTTTACCGTCCGACATAGCGCCCTTAAGCTTAAGACCGAACTTTGCAAACCAAAGCTTGCCTCTGAAAGAAGCCATTATATCGGAAATCTTATCGTTAAGTGAGTAGTAGCCCTCTTTTTCATTTACATCAAACCAGTTAAGAACAGCGCCCTGCTCTTTGAGGATATAGTCCTCATTCATAGTGTCAACCTTACGGATTTTGCTTTCATCCGAGCAGTCACCCGCTTTAGCTACAAGTGTGCTTTCGCCAACATTTGGAACATCAAAACGGAAGAAATGGTCTTCGGCGGTCTTTTTGCCAAGGCTTTCGCCGTTAACGAACAATTCCACCTCAGGCAGATTAGAGTATACTGTAACCTTGGTTACATCTTCAACTCTATCCACATATCTCTTTGAGCAAATGTGGACAAACGGCTCGTCAGAAAGCCAAGCCTTATAGGCATAGAAAGAATCCTTTTTATACTTTCTGTCCATTGTAACAAGGCCTTTATGGTTTTGTCCGTTCTCGCCGCCCTCGTTTCGAGCGTCGGCGCCGAAATCAAACATATTCCAAACGTGTGTTGCCCAGATATATTTGCGTGTAAATAGCTGTTTGATAAGCTCCTCGTGGTAGTATGACTGATATTCCTCGGTATAGTCACCCTGACGTGGGTCAGAGGTGTGCCAGTCAAGAGCTTCACAGCCGTACTCACTTACACCGATAGGAATATTCGGGTGTGTGGCGTGGAATTTATCGAACCAAGGACCGTTCATATCGGTGTCTCCGCCGTACCAACCGAAATAATGGTTGTAGGAAACAACATCGGGTATCTGGAGATACGGGTCATCCATTTTGCACATAGAAACCGCCGCAATTGTGGTTAGACGGGTTTTATCCATTTCGTGTGCTAAATCGTTGAGTATTCTGTGGTTTTCGAGCAAATCGTCATTAGAACCCGCAATAGAAATTTCGTTGGAAAGTCCCCAAACCACAATAGACGGGTGGTTATAGTTCTGAGCGATGAGCTCTGTCATCTGAGAAATGGTGTTTTCTCTACCTGTGGGCATATGCTTTGAAATGTAGGGAATTTCTGCCCAGATAACAAGACCCTTTTTATCGCACAAATCATAGAAATACTGGTCATGCTGATAGTGAGCCAAACGAATAGTATTAGCTCCCATTTCCATAATAAGGTCAATATCTTCTTCGTGGTGGCAGGGTAAAAGTGCGTTACCGATTCCAAGGCGGTCTTGGTGACGTGAAACACCTCGTAAAGGATATTCCTCACCGTTTAATATAAATCCGTTGTCACTGTCGATTTTAAAGGTACGGCAGCCAAAGGCTGAGCAAACATTATCTACTACCTCGCCGTTTTCAACAATTTCTGCCTCACAGCAGTAAAGATAGGGGTCTTTTCTGCCGTTCCATAGATGAACATCGGTTATATTAAAGGTAACCTTTGTAGAGTCACTCTCTAATTTCTCAAGTTCCTTTTCTTCGTTATCATAAAGGGTGTAAACTATTTTTTGAGTACTTTTAAGGTTTTTAACAAAAACCTCAACCTCGACACTTGCATCCTTGCCGTTAACTGTTGGTGTAATGGCAATACCGGGGGCTCCATAGTATTCAAGGTCAAAATGGCTTTCAGCCACGCAAATAAGGTTTACATCACGGTACAAACCGCCGTAGAATGTGAAGTCGGCCATCTGAGGATAAACAGTTTCGTTTGGAGAGTTATCAACAACAACCGCAATTTCTGTATTCTCGGTTAATTTATCGGTAAGGTCAACGCGCCAGGTGGAATAACCGCCGTCATGGTGGCAAAGCTTTTCACCGTCTGCATAAACATCAGCCGAGGAGTTAGCGCCTCGAATTTCAAGAAAATAGCGGTCAGCATCAGGAAGCTCGGACTTATTTAAAGTTTTAACATAAAGACAGGAGCCTCTGAAGTAATCGTTTCCTCCATCCTGACCGTCAGTAGCGTTCCAAGAGTGGGGAAGATTGACATTCTCACCGTCTTTTGCAGTGACATCGGCAGTGCCTTTGACAAACAGCCAATTATCGTTAAGATTTAAAATGTTTCTCACAAAAATTCTCCTTAATGTTTTTTAAAAAGGTACCCGATAAAATATCAGGCACCGTAATATGGCCAAAGCCTTTCTATTATTCTGCCTCTCTGCCAAGCTCGGCATTCATCTGAGCCAAGGTTTTCTTGTCAAGATTGTAAACAAGCCCGAGACCTACAAACTGAAGTATTGCAGAGAACATAAAGGTTGCGGCAACGATATAACGCATATTAACTGCAACATCCCAAAGCTGATTACCCTCATTTGCTCCAACATAGCCGAATGCTACCATTATAATAAGAACAAGTGAAGGACCAATGCCTTGAGCTAACTTTCTGAAGAAAGAATGTAAAGAGTAAACTGTACCCTCTTCACGTTTACCTGTTTTCCATTCGTTATAGTCAATAGCGTCACCCATCATAGCCCATGAAACGGTTGAGTAGATACCAAGACCTAAGCTGTAAATGAGCTGACAAATGATATAAATCATAAGGTCGAGCTTGGTGTTTTCGGGGAATATGATGAATAAACCTAAGCCTGCTATCATAGAAACAATAGAACCAAAGGTTGCAAGCTCTTTTTTACCGTATTTAGCAACAGCATTACGGGCAAGAGGAGTGAACACAACAATCGGAATCATTGCAAACAACTGAACAACGCCCGAAATCTGAACATTTTTAAAGTATGACTGGAAGATAACGGTTACAGCGGTTGTAGCGCCCTGCATACCGATAAACATACCCATAGCAGCAAGTGTAGCACCAACTGCGGGACGGTTTTTAATAAAGTTTACAAATGCCTTTAACACATTGAACTTAGGAGCTTCTTCATTAAGGGTTACATCAAGGTCAACGCGGATTTCAGTATTTTTAATCATAAACTGGAAGCAGAAGAAACCTAAAATACCCATTATTAAAGCGGCGATGAATACACGCTCACCGATAAGGTTGTTATCCTTGTCGTAAATGATAAAGGGCAAAATTACCATTGGAAGCATATTGCCGAAGATAGAGCCGATAGAACGCCAAGCTGAAAGTGAAGCTCTGTCCTTAACGTCATTGGATATAAGGGATAAAAGTGAGCCATAAGGAACGTTAGCAACGGTGTAGAACGCATCCCAAACAACATAACCTGCAATAAAGATTATGAACTTTGCCCAAGTGGGTGCGTTGGGGAACGGCAAGAAACAACAAGCGCCGCCGATAATAAGTCCTATCGAGCCTGCCCAGATGTAGGACAAAAACTTGTTTCTTTTGTAGGTGCGGCGGTCAGCGTCTATAATAGAGCCGATAAGGGGGTCGTTTATAGCATCCCAAACCTGTACAACAATGAGTAACAGGGCATACCAAAGGTCCATACCCATAAATTGTGTCCAGAAAATGGACATAGTGCCTTTAAGTGCAAAACTCATGTTGCATCCAAGGTCACCGGCGGCATAAGCAATACTGTCACGAATGCCGAATTTACGCTTACCGTTAGCGTCAAGAATCGGTTGCTTTTTCATTTAGAACTCCTCTTTTCTTGATATTTTGTTAACAATATAATACTAAATGATTTTGAACATTTTGTCAACATATTAAGTTTGACATAATTCAACATTTATAAATTATTCACAAGTTTGGGAACAGTTGTCTGTAAATACTTTTATTGACAAAAATCACACCAATAATTATAATAATAATTATAGAATGTCGAATGTATAGGAGATATGGCTATGAGCAAAAAAGCATTAAAAATTGCTTATTGGTTGACCAATTTGTTTGGATTGGCTTTGATAGTGTGCGCTGTGGCGCTTCCGTGGTTTGTGACCTGGTATGTGGAAACCAAGGGCCGTTCACAGACCTTGCCCGCGATTATAATGGTTACCTGTTATCCTTGCGTACCCTTTGCGGCGGGCATACTTTTATATCTTAGACGAATTATTAAAAATGTTGCAAAAGATATGCTTTTTCACGAAGATAATGTAATCTATTTTAAAAGAATTTCCTTTTTCTGTATGATGATTTCGGTAATAACCCTTATTGCAGGAAGATTTTATGTGCCGTTCTTAATAATGGGTATTTCATTCGGCTTTTTTGCTTTTCTTGTTTTTGTGATTAAGAGCGTGTATGCCGAAATATCCAATAAAATTGATGAAAAAGAAAATCCCAACCTTTGAGGTTGGGATTTATTATTTAATCATTAGTTAAGAGGTAGGAAAGAGTCATAAGGCTGTCGCTCAAATGAACATTCTCCACAACGATATCCTTATATTCAAGCGCCAAATCATAGTGACTGAAATTCCAAAAGCCTTTTACGCCTAAATTTACAAGCTGTGCGGCTATTTCCTTTGCCGCTCCTTTAGGAATGCAAAGAATTGCAATTTCGGGTCGGTTTTCACGGCAAAATTCGTCTAAATCGTTAATGCTTCTGATGGGCAGATTTTTAACCATTTGCCCCACAAGTGACTCCTTGCTGTCAAACAAACCTATAATTCTAAAACCCTTGTTATCGAAATTCATATGTAGTGTAACGGCTTTGCCCATATTACCCATACCGATTAAAACGGCGGTTTTGGGAATATCAAGACCGAGAATTTTTGAAATTTCCTGCTGTAAAAGTTCTATATTGTAGCCATAGCCTTGTTGACCGAAGCCGCCAAAGCAGTTAAGGTCCTGTCTTATCTGACTGGCAGTAAGCCCCATTCTCTCAGACAACTCTCTCGACGAAATCCTATTCATACCCAAAGTCTTTAATTCGCCCAAAAAACGGTAATAACGAGGTAGGCGCTTGATTACTGAACTGGAAATTCCGCTGTTATTCATAATGTTATCCTTTCAAAAATAATACTATATAATAATATTACTTTTTATGTCTTGTGTCAATTAAAATTTACCCGTCTTTTGTTTTGCGGTTTGGCAAATTTTGAAAATATTGACATTTTAAGGGTACTGTGGTATAATTTCACTTGTTGATAATTCAACAAGCTTGATGGAGGCTGCTGATGAAGGAGAGATTTGAAACTTTTACGGTGCTTATTAACAGAATAAGCCGAAATATCCGTAAAATTAAAAACCAAGAAATGGCTGAATACAATCTCAGAAGTGCCCATGTTTCTTGTTTATATTTTATATACACAGCCAAAAATATCACAGCAACCGAGTTGTGTGAAAAGTGCGAAGAGGATAAGGCTACTGTTTCCCGAGCTCTTGACCATCTTGAAAAAAACGACTTTATCACCTGTAAATCCAAGAACGCAAAGAGATATAAAAGTCCGCTCGTTTTGACCGAGAAAGGTAATATGGTCGGCAAAAAGATTGCTGATAAGATTGATGCTGTTCTTGATGAAATTGGTATAGGATTGTCAGAACGGGAAAGAAATGAGTTTTATCGTAGCCTTGCCGTTATTAGTGACAGTCTTGATACAGTCGCAAATAAATAAGGTGTAATTATGAATAGATTATGGGAAAAAGAATATTATCTTAGAGCAAGCGATTTTGATAAATTCAATCACATCAAGCCTTCCGCTGTGCTTGATTTATTTCAGGATGCGGCAGGCCAACACGCAGAGGAAATCGGCGTTGGCTTTGATGAAATGATTAAACGCTCATATTTATGGGTGTTAACAAGAATCAAATTTAAGGTTATATCGCGACCAAAAAGTTACCAAAAAGTTATTGTTAAAACTTGGCCGCTTGAACCGAGCAGATTTTCCTATCGCAGAGAATACTGCATTAAAGATGAAAATGGCGAAATGTTAGTGGTGGGAAGCTCTGAGTGGGTTGTTATTCATAGCGAGAAAAGGCGGCTTGTATCGGCGCCTGACTTATATCCTTTTACCGATGGTTTCCACGCTGAAATGATGTGTGAAGAAAAACTCGGCAAGGTTGAAGATTTTGAAATTTCTGCTGAGCCGTACATTGTAAATGCAGGTTTTAGCGAATTGGATATTAACAACCATGTGAACAATACAAAATACGCTAATTACGTATTAGATGCTATAAATCCCGAAAAAGCATACGAACTAAAAGAATTTCAGATAGATTACCGTAAGGAAGTTCTGGGCGGGACCGAACTTAGCATCTATCACACGAAACAAAATGAGAGCGTACTTGCAAAAGGTCAAAACAGTAATGGTGACATTATGTTTGCTTGCAGACTTCTTTATTAGTTAAGGAGAATGTTACTATGAAAACCAGAATAATAGTTGATTCGACGGCGGATTTGACGCCCGAATTTCAAAGGCGTGTGCATATAGTGCCTCTTACCGTTCGTTTTGGTGACGAGGAGTATATTGATGGTGTAACCATTGACAAGAAAACCTTTTATGAAAAGCTTATAGAAAGTGATGTGCTTCCCACAACAAGTCAGGCAACTCCCGATGCCTTTATGAAAGAATTTGAAAAGGCAAAAGAGGCGGGTGAAGCGGTTGTTGTAATCACATTATCTTCTAAGCTTTCGGGTACATATCAAAGCGCTATGATTGCTGCTCAAGAATATGAAAACATTTATATTGTAGATTCTGCAAGCGCGGCTATCGGTAGCGGAATTTTGGTGGAGTTGGCTGTTAAATTGCTTGATTCGGGTATGAGTGCTAAGGAAATAGCAAGCAGACTTGACCAAGAAAAGAAGAGAATACTTGTGGTGGCTCTCGTTGATACTCTCGAGTATCTTAAAAAGGGCGGTCGAATTTCGGGAGCAGTCGCAGTTGTGGGCGGTATGCTTAACATTAAACCCGTTGTTTCGATTGATGATGGCGTTATTAATATACTCGGCAAGGCAAGAGGCTCCAAAATGGGCAACAACTTGCTTGTTGAAGAAATTGAAAAGGCGGGCGGCGTTGATTTCACAAAACCTGTTTTGCTCGGTTACACCGGAATTTCTAATGCATTGCTTCTTAAATATATTGAGGACAGTAGGCATCTTTGGGAAGACAATCTTGATGAAGTGCGATATGAAAGCGTTGGCAGTGTTATTGGAACACACGCAGGTCCCAATGCAGTTGCGGTTGCTTTCTTTAGAAATAAAAATTGAAATGAGGATATGAATATGAACAATTATGTTATTTTTACCGATTCTTGCTGCGATGTAAATCCAAAAACTTTAGCCGAGTGGGGAGTGCCTTATGCCAATATGACATTCACTTTTGTTGGCGAGGATAAAGAATATATCGACTCTGATATTTCTAACAAGGAATTTTATGCTCGTATGCGCGAGGGTGCACATGCGAAAACTGCCGCTATAAATGCGGCGGCATTTGCCGATGCTTTCGAGCCGATTTTAAAGGAAGGCAAGGATATACTTTATGTTGCCTTTTCTTCGGGACTCAGCACCACCGTCAATTCGGCAAATATGGCGGTTGCAGAACTTAGCGAGCAGTACCCCGAACGTAAGATAGTAGTTGTTGACACCTTGGCGGCTTCCGCCGGAGGCGGTCTTATGGTATATATGGCTGTGCAAAAGAAAAACGAGGGCGCCACTCTTGAAGAAAATGCGGCTTATATTGAATCTCTTGTTCCTCAGCACTGCATTTGGTTTACCGTTGACGATTTGGAATACCTTAAAAGAGGCGGCAGAGTGAGTCCTTTAGTGGCTTTTGCGGGCGGCGTTCTTGGTATCAAACCTATTCTTCAAATGGATGACGAGGGCCATCTTATAAAGGTTTCTACTGCTCGTGGCAGACGAAATGCTATCGAAGCTTTAGCGTCTAAATATGCAGAACTTTCCTATGAGGAAAAGAATACGCCTATATTCATTTCCCACGCCGAGTGCGAAGAAGATGCAAAGCGTTTGGCAGATATTCTGAAAGAACGCCACAATGCAGAGGTTACTTTGATTACAGAAATCGGCCCAGTTATTGGTTCTCATGCAGGTCCCGGCACCTTGGCGATGTTCTTCATCGGCAAGCACAGATAAGTTCACACTTTGCGGTGATAAGTAAAAAAGGTAAAAAAATTCCCAAGTCGAAAGACTTGGGAATTTTTGGTCGAGGTGACAAGATTCGAACTTGCGGCCCCTACGTCCCGAACGTAGTGCTCTACCAAACTGAGCCACACCTCGTTGTATATATTAAATTTTTATTTTTCTGAGTTTGTTAATACCTAGTCGCACTACTACGTAGCTTACTCTTGCGGTGCCCGAAAGTTGTTGACCGCTTGGAGCGCGGACAACTTTCGACCGCGGCGCCTTTTCGCTCCTCGCTTTTTCTCACACAGTGAGCGCTCGGGCGAAAACTACCAAACTGAGCCACACCTCGTTGTATATATTAAATTGTAATTAGCCGAGAATGTTGCTATCAGGTCGCACTACTACACTGAGCCACACCTCGTTAAAACTAATGCTATATAATTATATATGTGAGATACTGAAAAGTCAAGGATAAAATAGGCTGTAAAAAACAAATTATCGTAGGGGCGTGCGCCTCGAACGCCCGTTAGAATTTTTACGGACAGTCGAGGACGCCTGTCCCTACAAATATTTAATAAGCTCCTTTTAATTATTTTATCTTTCTGCAAACGAAAAACTTGCGTTGACTGTCTTCTTTTGGGGCTTTAAGTGTCATATCCCCGAAAATTGCCTCAATCTTAAACCCTGCGGATTTTAGCATTTTTTGAAGTTCGGTGTCGGTGTAAGCTCGCTCGCAAAACTCCTCACCGCTTCTTTGGTAATTTTCCCCGTCTTTAGTAAAAAAGTCGAGTGAAATGTGGGTTTCCTTGAGTTTTTTATTGTACTCGTTTTGCCACACGCAATAAACATTGTCGTTTTCTAAAACAAAGGTGTTATCACCTAAAATCTTTTCGTGTTTGAAAACAGTGTTCACATCGAAAATAAAGAGCTTTTGAGGCTCTAAAAACAAGGACACTTTCTTGAAAGCCGAAACGAGCTCTTTTTTATCGGTTATGTGGTTTATACTGTCCATACAGCAAATTGCGCCGTCCACCGTGCCGTAAAGGTCTAATTCGTCGGCTTTCTGGCAAAGATAAAGTATGTCAAGGTTTTCGTCCATTGAGGTCTCACGGGCAACCGACAGCATATCCTCTGACATATCAACCCCGATAACTTCAATACCCCTCTTGGCAAATTCCTTTGAAAAACCGCCTGTTCCGCAGGCAAGGTCCAATAAAAGAGTAGGTGTCTGACCGAATTTTCTGAAAAGCTTTAAAATATACTCGGTGCGGGCAGAATAATCAACATCCGCCATAAGGCTGTCATAAACAAAGGCAAAATCGTTATAAGACATTATTTAAGCCTCTCGAATGCTGTCTGAAATCCCTCGTTTATAGCACGGGATACACGGCTTATGGTTGCAGTAGACGCGCCTGTCGCCTCGATAATCTCGTTATATACCTTTTTCTCGTTAAGCATCTTTGCTACAACAAAGCGTTGAGCGATAGCGTTTATCTCCTTTGGAGTACACGCATCGCTGAAAAATTTATCACATTCCTCGCGGGTTTTGAGTGTTAAAATGGCGTCATAAAACTCATTGGTAAAATCGGGTTTGTTCATTAAAATTACCTCCCATACAAGCAATTAGATTTTAACACATAAAAGCGCTAAAGTCAAGGTTGTAAACCACTGTAAAAAAATACTTGCAATTTAATATGTGTTGTGATATAATATTCCAGCTAATGTAAAGTTAGCAAATATAAAACGCACATCCTGTCCGTTAACGGCGGTCAAAGACCGAGGTGTCGCCCATACTGTCGGGCGGTTTCCACTACGGGATGGAGGAAAAATTTTAGGAGGAAAAAGAAATGGCAGTAGTATCAATGAAACAGCTTCTTGAAGCTGGCGTTCACTTCGGACATCAGACAAGACGCTGGAACCCGAAAATGGCTGAGTACATTTTCACAGAAAGAAACGGTATTTACATTATCGACCTTCAGAAAACCGTTAAGAAGCTTAACGAGGCTTACATGTTCGTTCGCGACATCGCAGCTGAGGGCGGAGACATTTTGTTTGTAGGTACCAAAAAACAGGCTCAGGATTCCATCAAAGAGGAAGCAGAGCATTGCGGTATGCCCTATGTTAACGCTCGTTGGCTTGGCGGTATGCTCACAAACTTCTCAACCATCAAAACTCGTATTTCACGTTTAAATCAGCTTCGTGCTATGCGTGACGACGGCACTTTTGAGCTTCTCCCCAAGAAAGAGGTTATCAAGCTTAACCTTGAGATTGAAAAGCTCGAGAAGTTCCTCGGCGGTATTCAGGAGATGAAGAAGACTCCTGCAGCTATGTTCATAGTTGACCCCCGCAAGGAGAGAATTGCCGTTGCTGAGGCTAAAAAATTAGGTATCCCGATTATCGCTATCGTTGACACCAACTGCGACCCCGATGAAATCGATGCAGTTATCCCCGGTAACGATGACGCTATCCGTGCTGTTAAGCTTATCGCTGAAACTATGGCTGCCGCTGTAATCGAGGGTAGACAGGGTACAGAAATGGGAACTGCAGCTGTTGAGGAAGCAACTGAGGAAGTAACCGAAGAAGTAGCTGAAGAGGCTGCTGAATAATTAATTTACGGAGGAAACAAAAATGGCTTTTACTGCTAAAGATGTTCAGGCTTTAAGAGAAAAAACCGGTTGCGGTATGATGGACTGTAAAAAGGCTCTTACCGAAACAAACGGCGATATGGATGCCGCTGCTGATTACCTTCGTGAAAAGGGCTTGGCTTCCCAAGCTAAAAAGGCAGGCAGAATTGCCGCTGAGGGTACAGTTTGCGCTTACACCAAGGACGGCGTTGGCGTTGTTGTTGAGTTAAACAGCGAGACCGACTTCGTTGCTAACGGTGACGGCTTTAAGGCTTTAGCTCAGGAGGTTGCTGAGGTTGTTGCTGAGCAGAACCCCGCTGATGTTGACGCTCTTCTTGCTTGCAAGAAGGACGGTATGACCGTTGAGGCTAAGGTTCAGGAATTGTTCCTTGCTATTCGTGAGAATATTAAAATCCGCCGTTTTGCACGTGTTGAGGGTAAGGTTGTTACCTATGTTCACGCAGGCGGTAAAATCGGCGTGATGGTTAACTTTGACACCGATTTGGCAGCTGACAACGAGGGCCTTGTTGCCATGGGTAAAAACATTGCAATGCAGGTTGCTGCTATGAACCCTGCTTATCTTGACGAGGCTTCTGTTCCTGCAGAGGTTTTGGCTAAGGAGAAGGAAATCCTCATCGCTCAGATGAAGGAAGACCCCAAAATGGCTAACAAGCCTGAGGCTGTTCTCGGCAAAATCGTTGAGGGTAAAATCGGCAAATACTACAAGGAGAACTGCCTTGTTGAGCAGCAGTATGTTATTGACGGTGACCTCACCGTTGGTAAGTATGTTGCTAACACCGCTAAGGAGTTAGGCGCTGATATTAAAATCGCTTCTTTCGTTCGTTTCGAAAAGGGCGAGGGTATTGAAAAGCGTGTTGACGACTTCGCTGCTGAAGTTGCTGCAATGGCAAAATAATTAAAACTTAAAGTAAAAAACCGCTAGGATTTTCCTAGCGGTTTTTTTATTTACTTATTACATTTATCTTTAAACGCACAGTCAGAGCAACCGCACGAGCATTTGCCCGATTTGCGTTTTTTTATTTCATTTACTATTATAGCTATTACCAGAATACCGATAACAGATGCAATTATAATTGTTGGCATTTGCTATTAACCCTCGTATTTGTTTTTTCTTACTATCATATATACTAAAAATATTAAAATTGCTGTGGCAAAAATGGTGCCTATAATACTGCCGTCGCCTATAAACCAAGAGCCGAATTGGAAAATCATCAAAGAAACCAAGTAGGCAAATACACACATATAGGAAATAGCAAAGAAGGTCCATTTTGCGCTGTTCATTTCTCGTCTTATGGCTCCCATTGCGGCGAAACACGGGGCGCAAAGCAGATTAAACACCATAAACGAGAAGCCTGCCACTGCACTGCCTCCCAAAAGGCTTGCAATATCGGCACCTCCGTTTTGCGAAAGCACTTCGAGAGAACTCACAACCTGTTCCTTTGCAACAAGACCTAAAATAGTCGCAACGGCTGACTGCCATTTGCCGAATCCCAAGGGGGCAAAAATCCACGCTATTCCTTTGCCGATGAATTCAAGCACCGATTCGCTGTCGCTACCCTCGGCGATATAATGAAAACCGCTGTCAAATGAAAGGGAGTCAAGACACCATATAAGTACACTTGCGGCTAAAATCACAGTTCCTGCTTTTTTAATAAACGACCAGCCACGTTCCCAAGTGGTTCTTAAAATGTTGCTTGGAACGGGAGCGTGATAAGACGGAAGTTCCATAACAAAGGGAGCGGGCTCACCAGAGAAAGGCTTTGTCTTTTTAAGGATTAAGCCTGACACCACAACCGCCGCAATACCTATGAAATATGCTGCCGTTGCTACCAAAGAACTGTTACCGAAAACCGCACCCGAAATCATTCCTACAATGGGCATTTTGGCTCCGCACGGAATAAAACAGGTGGTCATAACCGTCATTCTGCGGTCACGCTCTTGCTCGATAGTACGTGATGCCATAACGCCCGGCACGCCGCAACCCGTTGCCACCAAAAGCGGAATAAAACTCTTGCCCGAAAGACCGAATCTTCTGAAAAGACGGTCCATAATAAAGGCTATTCGTGACATATATCCGCAGTCTTCAAGCAGGGATAACAGCAAAAACAAAATCAGCATTTGCGGAACAAAGCCTAAAATTGCTCCCACACCGCCGATGATTCCGTTGGTTATAAGCTCGACTAACCACATTTCACAGCCTATTGCAAGAAGTCGGTCGGTCGCAAGCAAAGAAAGGTTTTCAAAAAGTCTTTCGGTAAAACCGATTGTCCAGTCACCCACCGAGCCTATGGATATGTAATAAACCAACCACATAGCAACCACAAAAATCGGCAAAGCTAAAATGCGGTTGGTAACTATACTGTCAATTTTATCCGATGTTGAAAGTCTGTCGGGGTGCTTTTTGCGGTAGCAATTCTTTAGCAGGCGCTCCACATAATTATATCGCTCGTTAATAATTATGCTTTCGGCATCGTCGTCAAACATTTTTTCAACCTTTTTAATGTCAGCTTCAATGTGCTGTAGGGTGGTTTTACTGAGTCCAAGTTGCTCTAAAACCTTTTGGTCTCGCTCAAAAATTTTAACTGCGTACCATTTTTGCTGTTCTTCGGGCAGATGGTGAACAGCAGCTTCCTCTATATGAGCTATTGCGTGTTCCACGTCACCCGAAAAGTAATGTCGGGGAACAACTTTACCCTTTTTAGCCGTTTCAATAGCAATATCGGTAGCTTCGTCTATACCAGTAAGCTTTAGTGCGGAAATTTCTACAACGGGACAACCTAATTTTTGGCTAAGCTGTGCAATGTCAATTTTATCCCCGTTTTTGCGTACAATATCCATCATATTGATGGCAATAACAACAGGAATTCCCAACTCCATCAACTGAGTTGTGAGATAGAGATTTCGTTCAAGGTTTGTGCCGTCAACGATATTTAAAATAGCGTCGGGGTATTCTTCTATTAAATAGTCTCTTGCAACAACCTCTTCAAGCGTATACGGTGAGAGGGAGTAAATTCCGGGCAGGTCGGTTAATGTTACCTCGTTGTCCTTTTTGAGTTTACCCTCCTTTTTTTCGACCGTAACCCCCGCCCAGTTACCAACATATTGATTTGAGCCTGTAAGAGCGTTGAAAAGGGTTGTTTTACCGCAATTCGGGTTGCCTGCCAAGGCAATTTTTATACTCATATTTTTTCTACCTCTATCATTTCGGCATCGGCTTTTCTAAGGGAAAGCTCGTAACCCCTTACATTTATTTCAATAGGGTCGCCAAGAGGTGCTACCTTGCGCACATAAATTTGAGCACCTTTTGTAATGCCCATATCCATAATGCGGCGCCTGATTGCACCCTCGCCACCGACCTTGGTTACTCTGACCTTACAGCCTACCTTTACATTCTTTAAAGTGTTCACTACATATCTCCCAAAAATTCATCAGTTAGCCTCTGCTAACCGACTATAATATTACACGTAGAGCCTTGTTTTGTCAAGCCTTTTTTGAAAATTTTGTCAAAAAAATTCGGCTTTGCAAAAAGCAAAAGCCGAATCAAATTGTTTTCTAAGGCGTAAAGGTCGACAGGTTTACAATTATCGGTATTATGTAAACCCATAATACCACTACTCCGCAGCCACTCAAGAAAATTCCGTAGATAATATTTTTAAGCTTTTCGTTATAAAACTTATCATTCTTTATAAGGAATAAAATCCACACAGCAAGGCCTATTCCTAAGAGTGACAGCGCAATTCCTATATAAAAGCCTTTAGGTACAAATGATATTTCTATTTCGCCGGAGTTTTGAATGTGAAGTAAGATAAAACCGCTTAGCGCCTTGCTATACTCTAATTTCTCACCGTCTAAGGTTATATTGTAATTGTCCTTGTAGGGAAGACTCACAAAGTAATTCCCTGCTTTTACTTTCCCGACAACCTTGCCACCTTTAGTATTTAAATTAAGTGTGTCACATTCTTCGATGGTTCTTTTTAACTGTTCTTCGTTTATACCAAAAACACCGAAAGAAGAACAGTCAATAGTTTCGAAAACTTTAATTGTTATGTTAACAGTTTCGTTTTCGAAGCTGCCGAGATTCAAAAGGCCGTTAGAGTCCCCGGTGGGATAGTTTGCGGTGATTTGCGTATTGCCGACGTAGACGGCTGTGCTGTAGTTAATTTTCTCATTGAGGTTAGTGGAAAAACCGTTATAACAGTCGAAATAAAGCGTCTGCGGTTCTTTTACGGTTATCGTGTAATTAACGGTGCCGGCTTCTGAAATGTTATTGACACAAACACCGCTTTCGGTACTTGTTATGGTGCATTCTTTTGTATTAGTGTGTTTGTATTTAGTCACAGAATTTTGAGTGCCTGTCATTTTGCTAAAAGCCTTGCCGAGAGTCAAAAGGCGGTCGCTATGCGATAATTTTTTGGGAATTTCTCCCTCGGCTTTAATGCCGAGTCCTAAAAAATATGGGTTTTCTTTCAGAGAATATTCTCCGTTCACTCTCTCGGCTGTGTAGCCCACGCTTAAAAGGGCGTCGCTTAAAATACTGCCTCCCCAGTTGCCCGTTTCCATCCAGTATCCGCTGTATCCGAGCTGTCTTGCCGCTTCCATAAATGTGTAGTCGTTAAGAGAGGTGTAGTGGGAAATACTGTTAAACCCTGCGGCTCCCGTCATATTTGCGTCTGTTATTTTTTCTGTTGTATTAACCCTGTAAAAGCCGGTCTTTTCCGCCTTGTCTTTAAGAGAAATTACGCTTTGGTAATTGTAAATACTGATACTGTCCTTGGCAGAAAGCATAAAGCTGTCGACCGAGCAAAAACCTTGGGAGGCGACTGTAATACACAGCAACAACCCTGCAACACTTCGTTTAATATGACCTTTTCTTAAAAGTCCGATAATTAAAACGGTGCAAATTGTGAACAGAATACAAAGAACGGAGAGCGCTTTTAATGCTGACTCGTCGGACCAAAGAGAGTTCACATATTTTGAGAGTGTATCTTGGTTTTTGCCTGCAAACAAGATACAGTATCCGCAAATAAGTCCCACACCTAAACACAAAGGTATGGAAAAATCACGGCGGGACTCATCCTTAGTAATTGTGTTTGCCGCAATAATGAGGGCGATAAACACAGGGATAAATCCGTATCTTGCGGGGAAAGACATATAACTGCCTGTGTGCCACATAAGATTAACAGGCTCTATTATTAGCGGAATACTTGTAAGTAAAAATATTGCTGATAAAAATTTTGTTTCCCGTTTTTCGGCACTTAATCTTGGGACCACAAAAAACATTCCTGCAAAGCATAGGCTTGTGCATAAAAGTATTATAAGCGTGGTTTCGTAAGGCGCAAAAAACTGAGCGGATTTCAGTTCTTCTAAAAAGCTGTTTCCTCTGGCGGAGCCGAGGTACTGCAAAAGGCAGGGCGCCCAAACAAAGGCGGAGCAAAGGAGCGAAAAAATACCGCAGAAGGCAAGGTTTACATAAATTTTTCTGTCGGTTTTCGGGTAAAAAATGGTAAATGCTCCAAAAAACAGGATAACAAACAGGAAAATCATAAAACTGATGTAGAAATTTAAAATAACAGCTAAGGCAAGAGTTACGAAAAGTAAAACGGGTTTGTTCTGTTCGATTAAGCGGTAGGCACCCAAAACGATAAGCGGAAAAATATACATCATATCAAGCCACATAATGTTTTGGTAGAAAAGCATAGCGTAACCGCAAAGAGCATAGGCTGTACCTAAAGCGGCAGATATGCTCGGAGTCAAGTTTTTACATATCCTCTCTAAAACAAAAGAGGCGCAAAAAGCGGCAACACAAAGCTTTAGTACAACTAAAATATTCATCAAAAAAGGAATATCCGCTTTTTCCACAAAAGCCACTGAAAAACTGAAAGGCGAGGAAAGGAAAAAGAAGAAAACACCGTAGAAATTCATACCTGAGGCATTGGCGAAATTTAAAAACAAGGAGGAATTTCCTGATAAAATATCCTTAAAATCGCAAAACAGCGGAATTAACTGCTGATTCATATCGCACCATGTCACAGTACCCCAGCCGAACGGGTACATACCCTCGCCGAAAAAGGCGAATAGCAAGACAAATAAAGTTAGAAAAAATCCGCCTGCAGCACCGTAAATTTTAAGTCCTTTTTTCACTTGTTTCGCCTCCTTTTTGACTGTCCTAATATATAGATTTTACCACAATATAAGTTTTTTGCAAGTTTCTTTAAAAAATGTGCAAAAATGCTTTATTTTTTTTGAGTGTTGTGGTATAATTTATCGTGTATATTTATGTGCAAAGGAGGGCTTTTAATAATGCGAAAAATTTTATGCGGTGTTTTGTGTTTGCTGATGTTGTTTTTGCTTTGCGGATGCGATATTTTAAGTGCAGATACTGCGGAACTTTTGTACCCTCCTGCTCTCACGGGCGACATATTTCCTATTGACGAGGCTATTAAAAAAAGTGTTACTACTGCCTATACATTGGAGTACCCTTCGCGCGGCACCTATCGTTCCGCTATAGTTCAGCACGATATGAATAAAGACGGCATTTTAGAAGCCTTTGCTTTTTACAGCACTCAGGACAAGGAAACCACTAAAATGAACATAAACGCCGTTGTTAACAAGCAGGGCGAGTGGAAATCCTTAGCAACTCAAAGTATAAGTGCCGGCGGTGTTGACCGAATAGATTTCTGTGACCTTGACCGCGACGGCATTGATGAGATTTTGGTCGGTTGGGAAATTTACGGTACCAGTGAACTTAAACTTGCGGTTTACAGTTTAGGTGAAAAAACTCTGACACAGCGAATGTTGGAACAGTATACCCACTATTCTTTCTGTGATTTGGACAAGGATGATAAAAACGAAATTTTTATCGTGCGCTCTTTCCCTGCAGAATCAAGAAACTCAGCTCATCTTTATTCGCTTACCTCGGTCGGTGTTTCTTTGGTTTCGTCCTGCGAGCTTGACAGTACGGCAAAAACTTTAAATCACCCGATAATCTCTACCCTTTCAAACGGGATTCCTGCGGTATATATTGACGAAATAAAAGGTGTGGGAGCGGTTACTGAGGTTATTTACCTTGAAAAAGGTCAGCTTATGAATCCGCTTATGAATATAGACACGAGAGAAACCACAGCCACACTCAGAACCGCCACCTTGGAAACTAAGGATATTAACGGGGACGGTATTTTGGAAATACCTGTGAGGCGTGATGTTCCAACCGTCACTAAAAACACCGAGGGTGAAAAACAGTATCTTACCGATTGGTGTTCTTTTGGAGGAGAACAACTCACAGTACAGCTTACCGCCTTGATGAATGTGAGCGAGGGGTATTACTATACAATACCTGCAAAATGGTTAGAAAAAATTGCGGTTTTGCGCGATGCGGAAAATTCATTGACCGAAATATACCGTTTTGACAGCGAAAACAATGTTTCGGGTGAACGGTTGCTTTATATAAAGGCGGTTAAAAAGTCCGACTGGGACCAAGGGGTTTACAAAAATGAGGCCTTAACCGAAATTGTAAACAACGGCGAAACATCTTTTGTTTGCCATATATCCGATGCCGCAAAACAGGACGGCATAACAGTTCAAGAGATTAAAAACAGTTTGAAATTTTATTAGGAGGGAAAGGTTTGAAAAGGATACTTATTGTTGAAGACGAAACCGCTATAAGAGAATTTGAAGCCATCAACCTGAAACGTGTCGGATATGATATTACCGAGGCGGGCTCAGGAGAGGAAGCACTTGAGATTTATGATAATGATTTCGAGGGCTTTGATATTGCTCTTTTGGACATTTCTATGCCCGGTATGGACGGCTTCACCCTTTGTAAAGAACTTAGAAAACGAAGCGATACTTTAGGTATTATCATGCTGACCGCCCGTACTCAGGAAATGGATAAAATCAGCGGTCTTATGCTTGGGGCGGACGATTACATAACAAAGCCGTTCAGCCCAACAGAGCTTCTTGCACGTGTTGACTCTCTTTATCGCAGAGTGGAAATGCAGAATAAGAAAGTTGTGCCGGTTCCGAATGATGATATTACGCTTGGCGAGTTTACCCTAAATCTCAGACGCAGAACCCTTGTTAAAAACGGGGTTAACATAGAACTGACACAGGTAGAGTTTCAAATGGTCGAATTTTTCTTCACAAACCCCGATGTGGCGCTTGATAGAACAGAAATTCTCAACAAGGTTTGGGGAAGTAATTACTACGGCGAAGAAAAAATTGTTGATGTTAATATAAGACGTCTTCGTAAAAAGATAGAAAACGACCCGTCAAACCCGCAACACCTCGTTACAGTCTGGGGTATGGGTTATAAATGGAATGTAGGCTAACAGACCTTTAAAAATTTTTGAAAGGAGAGGGCGAGCGTGGAAAAAAGATTTAATTTGGAAATAAAATTCAGAAGTATTAAGATGCGTTGGTTTTTAAATGTGTTTGCCATTGTTGCTATTTTTGTAACCGTCGCAACGATTGCCTTCTCTATTCTTTTCCGTTCCATCTACTACGAGCGAGTAGAGGTTCTTGCTAATGACTACTCTTATGAGTTTTATTCCTTAAGCGGGGCAACACGAAACAATTTCACCGATTCTGCTATAAGCTTGGCAGGGCAGTTCCGTTACAAAACAAAAATGGAAATACAGGTTATTAACCACACAGGTGAAATTATAGTTTCCACATCGGGCTTTGAGTCGTCTGACAGGGAGCTTGCTGATTTTTCGAAGGCTAAGGAAAGCGGCAAGCCGTATGTACTTAAAACCGAAACCGAGGGCGGAGAGGATATTTTAATCTGTTCAACTCCGCTTTACGATAATGATGGTGAATTTCTTGGAGCATATCGTTGGTTAGTTTCTTTGAAACCTCTTAACCGTTTGGCACTGAATTTTACCGCTGTGGCAGTATTTGTAGCTTTCGGTGTTCTTATGATTTTCGGTTTTTCGGGTATTTATTTTATAAAATCGATAGTAAATCCTATTAAAGATGTTAGCAACATAGCAAGAAAAATCGCAATGGGGGATTTGGAATCGAGAATTGAAATACCTAAAAGCGATGAAATCGGCGAATTATGTGAAGCGATAAATTATATGGCTTCTGAGCTTTACGAAGCACAGAACCTAAAGAATGATTTTATTTCTTCGGTCTCGCACGAATTACGAACACCTCTTACCGCTATCAGAGGTTGGGGAGAAACCGCAAGAATGAGTTTGGGTGACGATGATGAGTTAGTATCCAGAGGACTTGATGTGGTACTGAGTGAGGCCAACCGACTTTCGGGACTTGTGGAAGAACTGCTTGACTTTTCACGAATGGAAACGGGCAGATTACAGGTCAACTCTATGCCTCTTAATATCACGCAAATCCTTACCGAGTCGGCTGATATGTATGCCGAGCTTTCAAAGCAAAACGGCATAGATTTTGTTTTCAACCCACCAACCGAGCAACTTGAGGTTATGGGTGACGGCGACAGATTAAAACAGGTATTTATAAATATTATTGACAATGCGGTGAAATACACTGAAAACGGCGGTCAGGTACTTATAACCCAAACCACCGAGGAGGGCTGTGTCAGAATTACAGTTACCGATACAGGTGTGGGTATTCCCGCCGCAGATATCGACCGTGTTAAAGAAAAATTCTACAAGGCTAATAAAACCGTGCGAGGCTCGGGTATCGGTCTTGCGGTTGCAGATGAAATCATTAAGCAACATAAAGGTCTTTTGTTTATTGAAAGTACCGAGGGTGCGGGCACTACTGTCACAATAGTCTTGCCACTTTATGAGCCTGAGGAAGAAGTAACAGAAGAAACTGTTTCTTTGATGCCTACTGAGGCACAAAGCGATGAAACCACCGAAATTAAGGAGACAGAGGATGTCAAAGAATAACTACACCGCCATAGGCGGTCAAGCCCTTATTGAGGGCATTTTGATGAAAAGCCCCGAAAAATCTGCTATGGCGGTTAGAACTAAAGGCGGAGAAATCGAGGTTTTTGAGCCTGAGGAGTTAAATCTTCGCAAAAAGTATAAAATTTTAACCTTGCCCGTTATCCGCGGAGTAATTTCGTTTGTTGAGGCAATGATTAACGGCTACAAGGCACTTATGCTCTCTGCTGAAAAATCGGGATTTACCGATTTGGATGAGGACGGCACAGAAAAAACCGAAAAGGACGAGAAAAAGGAAAGTTTACTAATAAACATTGTTATGGCTGTCGCTTCTGTTCTCGGTGTGGTGCTGGCACTGTTTTTGTTCACCGCACTGCCGAGATTTGCAGTAGGCGGACTTGAAACACTTTTCGGCAATAATTTCAGTTCAATTACACGGTCACTGATAGAACAGTTTTTAAAATTAACGGTTTTTGTGGCGTATGTATGGGGCGTATCTTTTATGCAAGACATAAAGCGCACCTTTATGTACCACGGCGCCGAGCATAAAACAATTTTCTGCCACGAAAAGGGTTTGGAATTGACTGTGGAAAATGTGAGAAAACAAAAACGTTTCCACCCAAGATGCGGAACATCTTTTATGATACTTATGATTTTGGTAAGCGTGATTATTTCCACAGTAGCTCAAATTCTGTTCAGAGGAGCCTACGATTCAGCACTGGTGTGGATACTCATAAAAATTCTTTTAATTCCCGTAACCTGCGGTGTGGGTTTTGAAATTCTGAAAATCTGCGGAAAATACGATAATGTTATAACAAGAATAATCTCGGCTCCGGGACTGTGGTTGCAAAGAATAACCACAAAAGAGCCTGACGACGGTATGATTGAAATTGCTATCGCCGCATTTAAAGCGTGTACCGAAAAGACAGAGGAAAATATACAGGAAAATGACAATATTTGAAGCATATAACGAAACGAAAAAGCGGCTCGAAAAGGCTAGAATTGAGGACTATGTCTTCGAAGCAAAGCAGATTATAATGCACATAACAGGATTTACCCCGTCTCAGATTTTGACCGATTACAATAAAAAGTTGACCGAGTTCCAGGAAAATAATCTCATAGCGCTTATTCATCAGCGTGAGGTGAGGTATCCGTTACAGTATATCTTTGGAGCTTGGGAGTTTTACGGCAGACCATTTAAAGTTGGTGTCGGTGTGCTGATTCCGAGAGCCGACAGCGAAACGGTTGTAGAGGCGGCTTT
>JAZONB010000117.1:0-1617 GCA_045654305.1 Acutalibacteraceae bacterium
CAAACATCAACATACTGGCAAAGGTCGGTCATAGCAGCTCTTGCCTCTTCTCTTGTCCAAAGCTTGCCTCTGTAGTTAAGGTCGCAAGAAATCTTAACGCCCTTAGCCTTGGCAGCTATACAAGCCTCACGGCAAATTTCAACAACATTAGGACCTAAAGCGGGAGTGATACCTGTAAAGTGGAACCAGTCGGCACCCTCGAAGATAGCGTCCCAGTCAAAATCTGATTTATCAGCCATTTGGATAGCAGAATAAGCACGGTCATAAATACAAACAGAACCTCTTTGAGAAGCACCCTTTTCGAGGTAGTAAATACCAACACGCTCACCGCCTCTTGTGATGTTAGAGGTGTCAACACCGAAATGACGGAGAGAATCAACAGCTGCCTGACCGATAGCGTGCTTCGGGAGTTTTGTTACATAAGCAGAGTCCATACCGTAGTTAGCCAAAGAAACTGCAACGTTAGCTTCACCGCCGCCAAAGGTAGCTTGCATTTGGTCGTTTTGGAAAAATCTGTAATAACCGTTAGGAGCGAGTCTTAACATAATCTCGCCGAAAGTAATAATTCTTGCCATTTTATTTACCCTCCATTAAATCAAGTGATTCTTTTACGAAAAAGCTACCGCCGATAGCTTCGATTTTATCAAATGCTAAGAATTCATCAATGTTGCTTCTGTCAACACCGCCTGTAGGAATAAATTTAACCTGCGGGAACGGAGCAGATAAAGCCTTTAAAGCTTTTAAGCCGCCGTAAACATTGGCGGGGAAGAACTTAACGGTGGTAATACCAAGGTCTAAAGCCTGCATAATCTCGGTAGGTGTGACGCAACCGGGATAGTAGGGGATATTATTCTTTTTACAAACCTTTGCAACTGCTACAGAAAGACCGGGAGAAACAATGAACTGTGCTCCGGCTTTCAACGCCTCTTTACATTGTTTTGCGTTAATAACTGTACCTGCACCGACGCTCATATCGGGGAAGAGCTTGCAAGCCAATGCGATAGCCTCTGCGGCACAAGCGGTGCGGAATGTGATTTCTGCACAGTTAATACCGTTATTTTTGAGTGCGGTTAAAATTTTCTCGGTTTCGCCGAGTTCTTTAATAACCACAACGGGAACAAATTTTTCCATAGTAACAACTCCTCTGTTCATATATGCAAAAATGCATTTTATTACATAATAATTCTATCATAATTTGTCCTATTGTCAAGTAGTATTTACACTCTATTTTGCTAAAAAATATATTGCTTTGGGTAAAAAATTATAATATAATTGTGTTAAAGTAAAAATCAACGAAAAATTGGTGATTTGTATGATTTATACGCTTACTCTTAACCCTGCTATTGACTATGTTTTATCGGCTGAAAATTTTGAAACCGGCAAAATTAACCGTTCAAAATCCGAAAATATTTATTTCGGCGGAAAGGGTATAAATGTATCCTTGATTTTAAGCGAGCTTGGTATTAAATCTGTTGCTACGGGATTTGTTGCGGGGTTTACGGGAGAAGCATTGGTTAAAGGTATTTCCTGTGAAAATATTAAATGCGATTTTGTAGAACTTAACAATGGAATTACCAGAATTAATGTTAAAATCCGACACGGCGAGGAAACCGATAT
>JAZONB010000118.1:0-12614 GCA_045654305.1 Acutalibacteraceae bacterium
TTATATGTCTAAGAATAATATGTATTCATAAAATAAAGAACTCCCTTGAAGGGAGTTCTTTTATTTTTCTTTATGACGCTTTATCTCAAAATGTATCAGCACGCTCAAAATAGCTCTAAGCAGTATTACAGCACCTAAAACCAAAAGTTCACTCATTTCGCGAATTAGTACGGTTTTAAGTATCTCGGCTGCAACTTTAAATTGAAGTCCGGCAGCTAAGCCTTGAGAAAAATCAAATAGAAAATTCATTTCTTTATGAAAAAAGATATATTTAATGTAGTTACAAAAAGCAGAAATTCCACTCCATGCGACTACTACAATACCCATAATTTCAAGCAGATTAATTATATATGGTAACGCTATTTCAATTCCTTTTTCTAAAACGTTTTCCGTCATAAACTACCTCCTGAAATAAAAAAGGAGAAACCCTTTCGAGTTCCTCCTTTAAGGTTAATTATTCGTTGATAGCGGTAACAACACCGGAACCAACAGTACGTCCACCTTCACGGATAGCGAAGCGGAGACCCTCTTCAATAGCGATAGGAGTGATAAGCTCAACATCCATCTCTACGTTATCGCCAGGCATACACATCTCTGTGCCTGCAGGAAGGGTGATAACACCAGTAACGTCAGTAGTTCTGAAATAGAACTGAGGACGATAGTTGTTGAAGAAAGGAGTATGACGGCCGCCCTCTTCTTTGCTGAGGACATAAACCTGACCGTGGAACTTGGTGTGGGGGTTGATAGAGCCGGGTTTACAAAGAACCTGACCACGCTCAATCTCGTCACGGCCTACGCCACGGAGAAGAGCACCAACGTTATCGCCAGCCTCACAGTATGTGAGAGTCTTGCGGAACATTTCCATAGAAGTAACAACAGTCTTAGCACGCTCTTCGGTAAGACCGATGATTTCAACTTCGTCACCAGCATTTAACTGACCACGCTCAACACGGCCGGTAACAACGGTACCACGACCGGAAATGGTCATAACGTCCTCGATAGGCATAAGGAAGGGAAGGTCAGCCTTACGATCGGGAGTAGGAATGTAGCTGTCAACAGCATCCATGAGTTCCTGAATAGGAGCATAGATGGGGTCAGCAGGGTCTTTAGAAGCACTGTCAAGAGCTTGGAAAGCAGAACCCTTGATGATAGGAGTATCATCGCCAGGGAACTCATACTTATCAAGAGTCTCGCGGATTTCCATCTCAACGAGCTCGAGAAGCTCTTCGTCGTCAACCAAGTCGGTCTTGTTCATAAATACTACGATGTAAGGAACGCCAACCTGACGAGCAAGGAGTAAGTGCTCCTTAGTCTGAGCCATAGGACCATCAGTAGAAGCGATAACAAGGATAGCACCGTCCATCTGAGCAGCACCGGTAATCATGTTCTTAACATAGTCAGCGTGTCCGGGGCAGTCAACGTGTGCATAGTGACGAGAGTCGGTCTCGTACTCAACGTGAGCGGTGTTAATTGTAATACCACGCTCTCTCTCTTCAGGAGCCTTATCGATGTTTGAATAATCCTCGAAAGATGCTTGACCCTTAAGAGAAAGGTATTTTGTGATAGCTGCGGTTAATGTGGTCTTACCATGGTCAACGTGACCGATGGTACCAATGTTTACATGGGGCTTATTTCTTTCAAAAGCCTGTTTTGCCATTGTAAATTCCTCCTTAAATGTTTAACTTTAAAAGTTTAAATATAGTTTACCAAATTTTATACTAAATTTCAAGTAAAACTTGAAAAAATTAGTCTTTCTTTGCACGAGTAGCAATAATCTTCTCAGAAATGCTCTTCGGAACCTCTTTATAACCGTCAGGTTCCATTACATACTGACCACGTCCCTGTGTCTTAGAACGAAGGTCGGTAGCGTAACCGAACATGTCACCTAGAGGTACTCTTGCATTAATCTGCTTAACGCCTGCTCTGTCCTCAAAGCCTTGGATTTCACCACGGCGAGAGTTAAGGTCGCCGATAACGTCTCCCATATACTCTTCAGGAACAAGAACAGTAACCTTCATGATAGGCTCTAAGAGAACGGGGTTAGCTTTACGGCAAGCCTCTTTGAATGCCATAGAACCGGCAATCTTAAACGCCATTTCAGAAGAGTCAACTTCGTGGTAAGAACCGTCGTAAAGTGTTACCTTAACGTCAACTACAGGGTAGTTAGCAAGTACACCTGCGTTAAGTGAGCCCTTAATACCGGTATCAACAGCAGGAATGTATTCCTTAGGAATAGAACCACCTGTAACAGCGTTGATGAACTCGTAGCCCTTACCGGACTCATTAGGCTCAAGAATAATCTTAACGTGACCGTACTGACCGGAACCACCGGACTGACGCTTGTACTTGGTTTCGTGGTCAACCTTCTGACGGATTGACTCTTTATAAGCAACCTGAGGAGCGCCAACATTTGCTTCTACCTTAAATTCACGAAGCAAACGGTCAACGATAATCTCAAGGTGTAACTCACCCATACCTGCGATAATTGTCTGACCGGTTTCCTCATCAGTATAAGCCTTAAAGGTCGGGTCTTCTTCAGCAAGTTTTGCCAAAGCAACGCCCATTTTTTCCTGACCGGCTTTAGTCTTAGGCTCGATAGCAACACGGATAACCGGCTCGGGGAAGTTCATTGACTCCAAGATAACGGGATGCTTCTCGTCACAAAGGGTATCACCGGTAGTTGTATTCTTAAGACCAACTGCAGCGGCAATATCACCTGCATAGCAGGTTTCAATATCTTCACGGTGGTTAGCGTGCATCTGTAAAATACGGCCCATACGCTCCTTGTTACCCTTTACAGAGTTGTAAACACCGGCGCCTGAATCAACAGTACCGGAATATACACGGAAGAAGCAAATCTTACCAACGAAGGGGTCGGTAGCAATCTTGAAAGCAAGAGCTGAGAATGGCTCATTGTCATCAGAATGTCTTACCTCTTCCTCATCGGTATCAGGGTTAACACCCTTAATAGCCTCAACGTCTGTAGGAGCAGGCATGTACTCAACTACAGCGTCAAGCAAAGGCTGAACGCCCTTGTTTCTGTAGGAAGTACCACAGCAAATGGGAACCATGCTGTTTGCTATTGTTGACTGACGGATAATCTTCTTCATTTCCTCAACAGAAGGCTCTTCACCCTCGAAGTATTTTTCCATCAATTCTTCGTCTTGCTCAACAATGTGCTCGACGAGTTCTGTACGGTACTTATCAGCAAGTTCTTTCATATCGTCAGGAATTTCTTCAATTCTAACGTCTTTACCAAGGTCATCGTAATAAACAACAGCCTTCATTTCTACTAAGTCGATAAGTCCCTTAAAGGTGTCCTCACTTCCGATAGGAAGCTGAATCGGAACACCGTTACAGTTGAAACGTTCTTTAACCATGTCGAGAACACGGTAGAAATCGGCACCCATGATGTCCATTTTGTTAACGTAAATCATACGGGGTACCTTGTATTCGTCAGCCTGACGCCAAACGGTTTCAGACTGGGGTTCAACACCGCCCTTTGCACACAAAACGGTTACAGAACCGTCAAGTACACGGAGTGAACGCTGAACTTCAACGGTGAAGTCAACGTGTCCGGGAGTGTCGATAATATTGATACGATGGTCTTTCCAGAAGCATGTTGTAGCAGCAGAGGTGATTGTAATACCTCTCTCCTGCTCTTGCTCCATCCAGTCCATGGTGGCGCCGCCATCATGAGTTTCACCCATCTTACGGTTGATACCGGTGTAGAAAAGGATACGCTCGGTGGTGGTGGTCTTACCAGCATCGATGTGAGCCATAATACCAATATTTCTTGTCATATCAAGAGATACTTTTCTTGGCATATTAACCTCCAATCCGCATTAAGCGGAAAACATTAAAATTCGTCCAGAATTACCATCTGTAATGTGCAAACGCTCTGTTTGCTTCTGCCATCTTATGTGTATCTTCACGCTTCTTAGCAGCGCCGCCGATACCATTAACAGCATCCATAATTTCACCTGCAAGACGCTCCTTCATAGTTCTTTCGGAACGGTTGCGGCTATAGGTTGTTAACCAACGAAGACCTAAGGTCTGCTTTCTTTCGGGTCTAACCTCAAAAGGTACCTGATAGGTAGCACCACCCTTACGGACAGCCTTAACCTCTAACTGAGGCATAACTTTTTCCATAGCCTCTTCAAATACTTCAATGGGGTCTTTACCTGTTTTTTCACTGATAATGTCAAACGCACCGTAAACAATCTTCTGAGCTACACCCTTCTTACCGTCAAGCATAATGTTGTTGATAAGGCGAGTAACAATCTTAGAATTGTAGACGGGGTCTGCCAATACCTCTCGTTTAGCAATAAAGCCTCTTCTTGGCACTTTGCTTCCCTCCTTCATAGTAATGATATCATAGGTACTCGAGTAATTTCCCGTTGCGCCAAGCAAAAGGCACATTATATATATAATAGCCACTGCTCGGACTGCAGTAGAGATTTTCTCAATTCAAATTACTTTGCACCTGCTTTTGGACGCTTTGCTCCATACTTAGAACGGCTCTGCATTCTGTTTGCAACACCCTGAGTATCAAGAGCTCCTCTTACGATGTGGTAACGCACACCGGGAAGGTCCTTAACACGTCCTCCACGAATAAGAACAACGCTGTGCTCCTGCAAGTTATGACCGATTCCAGGAATGTAAGCTGAAACTTCGATTCCGTTGGAAAGACGTACTCTTGCAATTTTACGGAGAGCAGAGTTAGGCTTGTTAGGTGTAGAAGTCTTAACGGCTGTGCAAACGCCGCGCTTCTGAGGAGAATCATTGTCTGTAGCTGTTCTCTTCATAGAGTTGTAACCCTTTAAAAGAGCGGGAGCCTTAGCCTTCTTCTCAACAGTTTCACGTCCGCTGCGAACCAACTGGTTAAACGTAGGCACTGATTACTTCACCTCCTGTTTTTAATATAGCTGCGTAAAATAAGCCATATTTTCGCATGCTAAATTAGTGTACCACAATATTCCCCTAATGTCAAACATTTTTTTAACGAAGAAATTATATATCAAATCATATTATTTACAAAACTTTTGTTTAAAATGCCGAAAATGTAATTTTTTAGAAAATAACACTTTACAACTTTATCTTAATAAAGTATAATGACACCATAAACTTTTACAAAAGGGGTAATTGAAATGAAAAAAATTATTGCAATTCTAATGGTACTTTGTATGGTACTTTCATTCGCAGGCTGCGGCGATGACAAGACCATCGTTGTTGGCTACACTATTTATGAGCCAATGAACTACAAAGATGCTGACGGCGAGCTTGTAGGTTTTGACACCGAGCTTGCAGAGGAAGTTTTTGATGAATTAGGCTATGACGTTGTTTTCCAAGAAATCATTTGGGAAAGCAAGTACACCGACCTTAACTCAAATACTATCGACTGCATCTGGAATGGCTTTACCGCAAACACCGCTGACGACGACGGCGTTCAAAGAGCCGAAAAGGTTGATTTCTCATACAACTATATGGAAAACCGTCAGGTTGTTGTGGTTAAGAATGATTCCGGTATCACAACCGCAGAAAATCTTAACGGTAAATTAGGTGTTGCCGAGACAGGAAGTGCCGGCGAAACCTACTCTAAGGATTTCGAGGGCACCACTTTCAAAGGCTTCACAAAACAGACCGATTGTTTGTTCGAGGTAAAATCAGGCACAGCTGACTTCGCCGTTGTTGACGCTCAGCTTGCTAAGAGCTACTGCGGTAAGGGTGACTATAAAGACCTTATGATTGTTGAAAACCTTTCAAGCGATGTTGAATACTACGCTATCGGCTTCAAAAAAGGCAGCGAGCTTACAGCAAAGGTTAACGCTCAGCTTGAAAAATTAGCTGCTGACGGCACTATTGCTGAAATAGCTAAGGAATACGGTGTTGAGAATACCGCTATTACAGATTTTTCTGACCAGAAGTAAAATATAAACTCGGAGAATATTCATGACATTTTTAGAAGTCACATACTTTTTGCTTGACGGCTTCAAAATATCGTTACTAATCTTTGCGGTGACACTGCTTTGCGGTGCACCGCTTGGTTTACCTATAGCCTTTTGTTCAATGAGCCGTTTCAAGCCAATTAAAGCCGTTTCAAAGGTATTTGTTTGGATTGTAAGAGGTATTCCCCTTATGCTCCAAATTTTCATAATCTACTATGTGCCGGGTCTTCTTTTTCAGACGCCCATATTTGCACAAATCGACCGTTATATGTCGATTAACTTTAATATAGTTGATGCAGGCAGAATAACAGCTGTTTTAATTGCCTTTGTTATTAACTACGCTTGTTATTTTTCAGAGATTTACCGTGGCGGTATTGAAAGCATTTCAAAGGGACAGTATGAAGCAGGTTATGTCTTAGGTCTTACCAAAGGACAAATTTTCAAAAAAATCATACTAAAACAGGTTATAAAGAGAATTGTTCCTCCTATGTCAAACGAAATTATAACCCTTATTAAGGACACCGCACTCGCAAACTGTATTGTGGTTAGTGAAATAATAAAGCAGGCAAAAGAATTAGCCGCCACAAAGGCTCTAGTATGGCCGCTTTTCTACACAGGTGTTTTTTATCTTATTTTTGTAGGAATACTTACCATTGTTCTCGGCAAGGTTGAGAAAAAGCTCGACTACTTTAAGTCTTAAGGGGTGAAAAGAGAATGTCGATTTTAGAGGTTAACAACATTAAGAAAAGCTTCGGTAAAACCGAGGTTTTGAAAGGCATTTCATTTTCGCTCAACAAAGGCGAGGTTTTATCAATTATAGGCTCCTCGGGAAGCGGTAAGACAACCCTTCTTCGTTGTCTTAATTTTTTGGAGTTTGCCAACGAGGGTACTATTTCGGTAAACGATAAGGTTATTTTTGACAGTTCTGCTCACAAGGAACTCAGCGAAATAGAAATCAGAGAAAACCGTCTTCACTTCGGACTTGTTTTTCAGTCTTTCAACCTTTTCCCTCAGTACAATGTTTTGGAAAACATAACCCTTGCCCCCACCCTCTTAAAGCGTGGTACCGAAGAAGAAATTGAAGCAAAAGCCAAATCTCTTATAGAACGAGTAGGTCTCATTGATAAAATAGGCAACTATCCTTGCGAGCTTTCGGGCGGTCAGCAACAGCGTGTTGCTATTGCAAGGGCGTTAGCGCTCGACCCTGAAATCCTTTGCTTTGACGAGCCGACAAGTGCTTTAGACCCCGAACTCACGGGCGAGGTTTTAAAGGTTATTAAAGACCTTAAAAACGAAGACAGTACAATGATAGTCGTCACCCACGAAATGGAATTTGCACGCAATATTTCCGATAAGGTTATATTTATGGCGGACGGAGTTATTGAGGAAATGGGTACTCCTGAAGAAGTATTCTTAAATCCCAAATCACCAAAAACCAAAAGCTTTTTGCAAAAGGATATTGAATTGGTGAACTGAAATGGATAAAAAACAGCTTACCGATGAACTTTTCGAGCTTATTGCGTCATTAAACACTGCAGATGACTGCAAAAAGCTTTTTACAGATATGTGCACCTTTAAGGAAATTGAGCAAATGGCAGACCGAATATATGCAGCCAAGCTATTATTAGCGGGTAAAACCTACAACCAAGTAACCGAGGAATGTGATATATCCTCTGCAACACTCAGCCGAGTTTCCCGTTGTGTGCAATATGGCGAAGGGTATAATAAATTTTTAAAATAGCCCTTGAAAAGATAGAAATATATGTTAAAATATATTAAGAAATTTAAAAAGGAGATTCAAAATGGAAAAGACAGTTTTAGTAGAAATTTCTGCCCGTCACGTACATGTTTCCAAGGCTGACCTCGAAACACTGTTCGGCGCAGGATATGAATTAACAAATAAAAAGGACCTTTCTCAACCTGGTCAGTTCGCTTGTGAAGAAAAGGTTACTATCGTAGGCGCTAAAGGCTCTATAAAGGCTTCTATTTTAGGACCTGTTCGTCCTGATACTCAGGTTGAATTATCCTTGACCGATGCTCGTTCAATAGGAGTTACCGCTCCTATCAGAGAGTCGGGCGATATAAAAGGCACAGGTGCTTGCAAGCTTATAGGCCCTAAAGGTGAAGTTGAGATTGCCGAAGGCGTTATTGCCGCTAAGCGTCACATTCATATGACCGTTGCCGATGCTGAAAAATACGGCATTACCGACAAGCAGATTGTAAGCGTTAAAATCCCCACCGAGGGCAGAAGCCTTATTTTCGGCGATGTTGTAGCCAGAGTGAGCGACAGCTATGCTCTTGCTATGCACATTGATACTGACGAAGCAAATGCCGCTTGTGTTCCCGGCAGCTGCACCGGTATTATCCTTGACTAAGCCGGTTGGACTTTATATCCATATCCCCTTTTGCCTTAAAAAATGTAACTACTGTGACTTTTACTCGGTTGCAACAACTAAGGATATTAAAAGGGAATATAAAAAAAGGTTAATCGAAGAAATAAAACAATGGGGCGCCAAAATCGGTCGCCCCATTGATACTGTTTATTTCGGTGGCGGTACACCCTCGCTTTTTGCAGAGGAATTGCCCGACATTATGAGAGAGATTAAAGCCTCATTTTCACTCACAAAAGACGCTGAAATCACTATGGAAATGAATCCTGCCGATAATTCTGAAGATGTGTTAAAGTTCGCTTTAAAAGCAGGTGTTAACCGACTTTCCATCGGTGCGCAAAGCGGTGACGATGAGGAACTGAAAATCCTTGGCAGACGCCACACCACCGAGCAGACAACAGAAACTGTCAGGCTTGCAAGGAATTTAGGGTTTAATAATATCTCTTTGGATATTATGTTGGGTTTACCACATTCCAATAATGAAACGCTCAGTAAAAGTCTTGATTTTATAACCTCTTTAAACCCCGAACACATTTCGGCATATATACTTAAAATTGAAGAAAACACCGTTTTTCATAAGATATACGATACTCTTTTCTTACCCGATGATGACAGAACAGCAGAACAGTATTTACAAATGTGTGAATACCTTGAAGCTAAAGGCTATGAACATTACGAAATTTCCAATTTTTCAAAGCCCCAAAAGACAAGCCGTCACAATTTAAAATACTGGAAGCTTGATGATTATTTAGGAATAGGACCGAGTGCCCATTCATTTGTAGACGGCAAGAGATTTTTCTATGACCGAAATCTTGCCGATTTTATAAACGGTGCCGCTCCCATTTCTGATGGTATTGGCGGAACAAGAGAAGAAAAAATCATGCTTGCATTAAGGCTCAAAGACGGATTAAAGGTTGACTTTAATCCAAAACTACTAAACAAATGCAGAATGTTAGAGCAAAACGGTTTTTTAAAAATAGATAATAACCGCATCATTTTAACCGATAAGGGAATGCTTTTATCTAACAGTATTATAACAGAAATTATGGAGTGTATATAATGAAAACTCTCAAGATTCATCTTATCAGACACGGAACTACCGACGCTAATATATTAGGTCAGTATATCGGCTGTAAAACCGATACTCCTCTTTCCCCCGAGGGACTAAATGAACTAAGGCTCTTAAAGGAGAATATGGATTATCCCGAGATAGACAGTCTTTATTCAAGTCCTTTACTTCGTTGCCGTCAGACAGCGGCGGTGCTTTTCCCCGAAAACAGCGTTACAGTAGTGGAGAATTTAAAAGAATATGATTTTGGCGATTTCGAGGGCAAAACCGCAACAGAGCTTGAAAACAATGCTGACTTTTTGGCTTGGGTATCGGGTAAAGCCACACCCCCAAATGGTGAGGATAACACCGATTTCATCAAAAGGCTTTGTGTAGCTCTTCAGCAAATTGTTATTGATATGATAGAAAAAGGCAAGAGTGAAAGTGCAGTTATAATGCACGGTGGCGCCATTATGATGCTGCTTGGTGCTACCGCCGTTCCGAGACACCAGGCTGTCGAGTGGACCGCAGACGCAGGCAGAGGATATTCACTACTTATAACCCCGTCTTTATATCACAAAAGCGGTATTGTAGAAGTAATCGATATAGTTTGACAAAAAAATCGTGCTATGGTATACTAAACTGATGAAATTCCTTTGAGGAGAATTAAAATGCTAGATATTAAATTTATTTGCGAAAACCCCGAAATTGTTAAAGAAAACATTAAAAAGAAATTTAAGGACAACAAGCTCCCATTAGTTGATGAGCTTATCGCCCTTTATAACGAAAAGTGTGCGGCAAACACTAAAGCTAACGACCTTCGTGCCAACCGTAACAAAATCAGTAAGCAGATAGGTATGCTGATGGGTCAAGGCAAGCGTGACGAGGCTGAAAAAATGAAACGCCTTGTTAACGAGCAAGCCGCCGAGCTTAAGGCTTTAGAGGAAAAGGAAACCGAGCTTTCTGCTAAGGTTTTGGAAATACAGATGAAAATCCCCAACATTGTTGACGACAGCGTTCCTGTTGGAAAAGACGACAGCGAAAACGTTGAGGTCAAGCAGTTCGGTGAAAAGACCGTTGTGGACTTTGAAATTCCCTACCATACCGATATTATGGCTTTGTTTGAGGGTATTGACAAAGAATCTGCAGGCAGAGTTGCAGGCGAAGGCTTCTATTATCTTATGGGTGATATTGCAAGACTTCACTCCGCAGTTACTGCATACGCTCGTGACTTTATGATAGACAAAGGCTTCACCTACTGCATACCTCCCTTTATGATTAGAAGTAATGTTGTTACAGGCGTTATGAGTTTCGAAGAAATGGACGCTATGATGTACAAAATCGAGGGCGAAGACCTTTATTTGATAGGCACATCCGAGCACTCTATGATAGGTAAATTCATTGATACCATAACGCCCGAAGAGAAATTGCCTTTAACTCTCACAAGCTATTCTCCCTGTTTTAGAAAAGAAAAGGGTGCTCACGGCATTGAGGAACGTGGTATTTACAGAATTCATCAGTTCGAGAAACAGGAAATGATAGTTATTTGTAAGCCCGAGGAGAGTATGGACTGGTTCCACAAAATGTGGAGCTACTCTGTGGAATTATTCCGCAGTCTTGACATTCCTGTCAGAACTCTCGAATGCTGTACAGGTGACTTGGCAGACCTCAAGGTTAAGTCCTACGATGTTGAGGCATGGAGTCCGAAACAGCAAAAGTATTTCGAGGTTTGCTCTTGTTCTAACCTTGGCGATGCTCAGGCAAGAAGACTTGGCATTAAGGTTAAGGGCGAAGACGGTAAAAAGTATTTGGCTCACACTCTTAACAACACCGTTGTGGCACCTCCGAGAATGCTTATTGCTTTCCTTGAAAACAATCTGCGTTTTGACGGTGAGAAATACAGCATCGTAATCCCTGAAGCTTTAAGACCTTATATGGGCAATAAAACAATAATTGAGTCTAAGTAATTATGAAAAAAATAATCACATTAGTTCTGTGTGTTTGTTTTAGTTTAGCTGTTACAGGCTGTAATAAGACTGCCGACAATAACTCGTCGGCAGTTTCTGTTGTTGAAACGCTTGTTTCATCAGAAGAACAAACATCTCAAATCGAATCATCTGACACGTCATCAGTAGTATCAGCTGTTCCCGAAACATTTGATATAACTCTAACATTTTTAGGCGATATGATTTTGGCTAATCAAAAGGACGTAAGCCCTAGCGGAAGATTCAGCGAGTACGCCGATAAGTACCCCGCCGAATACTTTTTGGAAAAGGTAAAGCATATCTTATCCGCCGATGATTTCACCCTTGCCAATCTTGAAAATGTTTTATCGGACAGAGAACTTACCCCTAAGGAAAAAGACTACGACCCTGCATTTTGGTTTAAATCAAAGACCTCTAACATTAATGTTTTAACAGCGGGCAGTATCGAGGGCGTTTTACTCTCTAACAACCATATTATGGACTATGGTAACGAGGGTTTTAAGGATACCGTCCAAACCGTAACCAATGCAGGCATAAAGTACGGTAATGACTATAATGTTATAAGACTCGAAAAAAACGGATTCAGAATTGCTGTTATCTGTACGGGACTTTGGGGACAATACAATGTAAACAACGCATTAAAAATGCTTAACAGCGTTCAGGCTGACAGTGATTACCAAATTGTTTTCTTCCATGGGGGTACTGAAAAAATCCACGTGCCCGAGCAATTTAAAATCGACTCCGCCCGTGCCTTTGTTGACAACGGCGCCGATTTAGTGGTAGGCGGTCACCCACACGTGCTGCAACCGAGAGAAATTTACAACGGGGTAGAAATTATTTATTCGGTAGGTAACTTCTGTTACGGCGGTGCCTTTTACCCCGAAAACCGCACAGTTATATATCAGCAAACATTAACCATTAACCCATCTACTATGGCGGTTGAAAATAAAACATCTAATATTATTCCTTGTTATGTATACACAGGAAGAATTAACAACTATCAACCCGCCCCCATTGAGGACGCCGCTATAAAGCAAAAGGTTCTTGACTTTATGGACGGCAAAACAGACAGCCCAATTTAAAGACAAAGAGTGTTTTCAGCAAACTGAAAACACTCTTTTTTATATTACTTCAAAGTATCAGCTATTTTATAGATTAAATCCTTGGATTTTTCCCAACCGAGGCACGGGTCTGTGATAGATTTACCATAGATATGCTCACCAATTTTCTGAGCACCATCCTC
>JAZONB010000119.1:0-1892 GCA_045654305.1 Acutalibacteraceae bacterium
GCCCGAGGGAGTTACGGAAATAAACGAAAAGACGTTTATTAATTGCTCAAATCTTGAAGAGGTGCGCTTGCCGAGCACATTGAAAAAGATAGGTCCTTGGGCGTTCGCGTATTGCGGAAAGCTTAAGAGTGTTAATATTCCAAGCAGTGTGATCAACATTGGGGCAAACGCGTTTGAGGGATGCAATAGTTTGAGTGAGGTTGAAGTGCCGAGCGGATGCTATTACAATAAAAACAAGCGCACAGCAACGTTCCCCCTGGACTGCAAGGTGACTCTTAAATAATTATTAAAATAAGCACTACGGCAAACGGTAAAAATACTGTTTGTCGTAGTGCTTTGCAATATGCGAAAATCTTTTTGTAAAGATGTCAAAAAGATATTGACAAAAAGATGGAAATGGGGTATAATATTCAGTGCAAGCTTGAAAAACGGCGGCTTGCGACGTGGAGAAGTACTCAAGGGGCCGAAGAGGCGCCCCTGCTAAGGGTGGAGGCCGGTAATACCGGCGCGAGAGTTCAAATCTCTCCTTCTCCGCCAGAAAAAAGCACACATTTGTCTACCAGACAATGTGTGCTTTTTTCAACTAAATCCGCCTTTGTCGGAATAAATCCACTATCGTGGATGAAATCGCTACGCGATGAAATCTTGCTTCGCAAGGTTAAGGGAGGCGGATTTGATTTCATCTGAAGCCGAAGGCTGAAGATTTCATCCAAACTCGTTTGGATTTCATCGTGCGTAGCACGATTTCATTAAAGATGCAAGGCTACGCCTTGATTTATTTACGATAGTGTGATATAATAAACTCGCCGATAAATAAGAATTTGCAGGAGCGAATTAATATTGCTCCGCTTGTGGACTTGAAAGAAAGGGAAAATTCTGATGAATTATATAAAAAGTGGAAAATATCAAACGCATGACTTAATGAAGAGAATAATGGGGCCGAATCCGTTAAAATTGGAAGAAGAACTTTTAATAGAACACAAAATCAAAGATGGCGCTGTTGTATGTGATTTGGGAAGTGGACAAGGTTTGACCAGTGTATTTCTCGCAAAAGAATATGGTTTTAAGGTATATGCCACAGATTTGTGGAGTGACCCTTGCGAGAATGCTCGATTTTTTGAAATGATGGGACTTTGTGAAGAGCAAATTGTCCCTATCAAAGCAGATGCCACAGATTTACCTTTCGAAAAAGATTTTTTTGATGCTGTTGTTAGCACAGACTCTTATAATTATTTTGGGCGAGACACTCATTATCTTGATGATAAACTTTTGCCGTTTATAAAAAGTGGTGGCTATATTTATATTACTGTACCTGGTATGAAAAAGGACTGCCATGATAACTTGCCGCAAGAACTATTGTTGTCTTGGACACCGGAACAACTCGATTATATACACGATATTGATTATTGGACAAACATCGTTAGTGCCTGCCGAAATGCGGAAGTTATTTCTATAAAAGAAATGGAAAGTAATGAAGAATGTTGGAACGATTGGCTTATGCAGGAAAATGAATATGCTGTCGGGGATAGAAAAGCAATGTATGCTGGTGGTGGAAAGTACCTGAATTTTATCGCGATTGTGCTTAAAAAGAAATAAAGAACTATTTGATAAATTCCAATTTATAGGTGTGATATGATAAAAGAACTAATGCACGATCCTATCTTCCTTGCAGGGAAGTCGGAGGTCGCAACCAAAGATGATTTGCAGGTCGCGCAGGACTTGCTTGACACGCTGATGGCGCATAGAGATAGCTGTGTCGGAATGGCGGCGAATATGATCGGTGTGCGCAAGCGAATCATCGCCTTTATCGACGAGAGCGGACGAGCTTCTACATACACCGTGATGCTCAACCCCGAGATTATCAAGAAAGACGGTGCGTACGACACCGAGGA
>JAZONB010000120.1:0-9951 GCA_045654305.1 Acutalibacteraceae bacterium
AACCTTAAGATTAACGTCGCCCTGTTTGAAATCGGAAACTGTAATCATTCTTGAAATCTCTGCAGAGTTCTGAAGTATTGCGTAAACATGGCTGTCAATGAAAGCTACAAGCTCCTCATCGTAGCCTACAACTGCCTGAACTTCATTGATAAGCTTTACGAGAGTTTCAAACGGAGCTTCCATATTGCCCTCAAGAGTGTTGGCTCTTGACTGTGAAAGACCTGCAAGCTTAGAAATTACATAAGCATCACATTCAGGAACAACCTTTGTGCGTACATATTCGCCCAAAATCTGACCCGCAAGATTTGCAATACCTGTTTCGTCCATATCCTCACGGTCAATCTGTAAAGAACGGGCACGGTCCATAGCCATTGTGTAGGAAGCGTTTGAAACTGTGATAGCGCCTCTTGAAAAGCCTGTGTCACGGTCATAGTCTGCAAGACCTTGGAAGTCAACATCGGGGATAATAACGGTTTTAGCACCTACAAATTTGGTTGCAAGTGCGTTGTCGGCAAAGAAGCCTGTGGCACTCTTTTGAGCAAACATTTTGTCAAGCTCGGCGGTGTAACGGGTGGTGTTTTCGATAGAATTTATAGACATTTTTTTCGTCTCCTTAAATTTATTTCCAAAGACCTCTTAAAAATTCTTCGGCCTCTGTGTTTTCGGCGCCCTTTAAACTTGCAAGGGAGCCTGTGGTTGTTTTTTCGCTCTGTCGCTGTTTTAGTGCGGCAGATTTTTTAATTTTTTCCTCAGCTAACAAATATCTTAAATATTCGTCAAGGGGCAGGGTACCTTTAAGACGACTCTTTTCAACTACCTCCTCGGGCAGTTGCTCGAGAGATTTAATTTCAGGGAAAGCCTCGGTGAGTTCTTTTAGTCCGTCTGAAATCTGATTGCCCTGTAAATCAATGATTCTTTGAGCAATTTCTTCGTTTCCGCCACATTCTTCTATGAGTGCCTTTTTCTTGTCCTCATTGTAGCGGTCGCAAAGTTCGGAAATAAAGACAGGCACGCTCTTGTTTTCCTTTTGGGCCAGTTCTTTTAAAGCGGTGAAATCCTTTTCAATCGCCGTAAACTTTAAACCCTTTTGTGCTAAGGTTGTGGCGTCCTCTAAAGATAATTCCTTTATTTCCTTGTTGTATTTCACAGGAATGGTAATTTCCTTTTGTTCTGACTCTGGTAGGTCTTTTTCGGTATTTTCCATTTTGTTACTCCTTTACTGTATGTCTCCGTCATAAAACAGAAAGTTCTTGTAGTCCTCGCTTTCCTCTGGTTTGAGGGTTGCTCGGCGGTGAATTTTCGGTTTCACTCTTTTTCCAAGGGAAAGCCCTAAGAAAAAGGCGGTAACGGAAATTAAAATCAGTAGTATTAAAAACATTAAATATCCCATCCTTTACATAAATTATCGGCATCACGAAAATGCTCTGGAGTTTTGCTCTCTTGTTGCGGGCGAAACAGCTTTACATCGGCAAAGGCATACCTTAATGCATCGCAAAGATGATTGTCGCTGTCCTTTGGCAGTTTTAGTCCTCGCTCGTTCATGGTGTCGGAATAGACATAGGACGAAAGCTCCCGTATCATATTGACACACTTGGGGTCTACGGTAATTTTGTATTCATTAATAGCGGAAATTCCGTTAAGAATACTGTCCCTGCCCTTTAGCGAGGGGGTGATTCTGCTAATGCCGAGCCGTCTTAAATCATCATTGGATTTAGGCTCGGCGCAGTCGGCACGTATTCGCTCCTTTGCAAAGCCGAGTGCCTTAATACGCTCGGCAATATCGCTGTTTAAAAGCCGTTTTTCGTAAAATTCGCAAAATATGTAGAGCTCGCGGTCAATGGGGTTTGCCTTAAAGCCCACAAAGGCGGTGGGGTCGTTGGTGTAGCCATAATCAAGACCGAAAAAGCATTTCCACTTATATTCCTCGTCCTCTTTTGTCTTGATTTTGCCTATATCCCAGTTTTCGAACACTAACCCTTCTGAAATTCCCCATTCGCCAAGGCCTGCTACTTTGTATTTACGCATATTAGTGCGTTTCATACGCTCGAAAACCTTGCGGTCGGTTTCGTCTAAAAACTCGTTTATAAGGTAACAGGTCGAATAGGTGTCACAGTCGGGAGCGGGTGTATCGAAAAACCGTTTTTTCAGCCAATGCGCCTCGCTCCAAGGGTTAAAGGTTATGGTTGTTTGCTTGTAAAGGTGAGAGGGCATGCTTCCTCTCGGCACCGATAAATCAAGCTTGTCGAAATCGGCTTCGTGGGCGATTTCAAACCCCTCCTCTATCCACACAAAGTTAAGATACCCCTTGGGTACTGTGGTAGAGGCTAATTTTAAAACATCGTCAAACCCTCTGAAAATTATTTTCTGACCTGTTGGTAAATAGGTCATCTCCAAGGGCGAAACGGTGTTTTTCCAAAGATGGGAAACGCCGAGAATTCCTTGCGCCCACTGCAGTTGGGCAAAGGTGGAATCTCGGTGGGTGTTCATAATCTGTCTGACGACTAACAGATTACTGTCCTTTATTTTCATAATTCTGAAAATAAAATTAAGCGCTGTTGTGGCGCTTTTTTTGGAAGCCTTGCCACCCTTTAAAATGCGGTAACGTTTTGTAGAGTTCCAAAAATCGTCATAGCCCTGCCCCACGATTTCTGAAATTTTACGTTCTTGTGTCGTCAACAATTATCACCGCCTGACTTTTAGGTAGCTTTTCTTCCTTTTCTTCGCTTACGATAGAACGAAGCTCCTTTATAGCCGAAAGGTCACCGCTTGCCGCCTTTTTGTAAAGAGCTATCATAATAGCCGTTTTTCTTGTAGGGCATTTAAGAGTAAAGCCCTCACTCTCAAGGGAGTCCACCTCTGCTTGAGACAGCTTTTCGTTCAAAAGGGTTTTAAGCGGTTTATAAAGTAGCTTGTCGTTCTCTTTCATAAGTCATCACCTCCGGCAAGGCTAATGGTAGTGAAAACCGAGTGGACATTCACCGACAAAAATTAAAAAACACCCTTGACTTTAGCGCGCTAATGTGTTAGAATGGCAAAGTAATAAATTTCGGAGGGGTTATATCTTGAAGAAAAATAAAATCGACACAGCCAAGTTTTATAAGGCTGTTATATCCCTTAAATCAGAACAGGAATGTAAAAACTTTTTTGATGATATCTGCACCATTCAGGAGTTGGAGGCTATTGCTCAGCGTTTCGAGGTTGCCTGTCTCTTGGATGAGGGCAAGAGTTATGTAGATGTAAATAAGGAAACGGGTGCGTCAACAGCCACCATTTGCAGAGTAAGTAAATGCCTTAACTACGGCGAGGGCGGATACAAGACCGCGATAGACAGAACAAAGGGGAATTAAAATTGATTAACGACAGCATTTTAAGAAATGACGAAAGGGCAGTTTTAACCCTTCGTGGTTTATATAAGGAAAATAACTATAATTATTTCAAGATGAGCAAGTTTGAGGAGTATGACCTTTATTCCTCGAACAAAGATTTCTTGGTGGGTGAGGGCGTTATTACCTTTAACGATACCGACGGCTCACTTTTGGCTTTAAAGCCCGATGTTACCCTTTCCATAATCAAGAACTTCAAAGAGGAAAACGGGGTAGAGAGATACTACTACAACGAGAACGTTTACCGTATAAGCGACACAAGCCATACCTACAAGGAAATTATGCAAACGGGACTTGAGTGTATTGGAAATGTTACCGATAAAGAGGTTGAGGAGGTAGTTCTGTTAGCGCTTAAAAGCCTTGAGACCTTGAGTGACGGGTATGTTCTCGCTCTGTCTCACCAAGGATTCGTGAATTTCTTGCTAAGGCAATACAATGTACAAAATAAAAAGGCGGTGCTAACCGCCATTAACGAAAAAAACTCCGATGAATTAAAAAGGCTCCTAGTAAATGAGGATTTAATAAAACTCACACAAACATTTACAGATAATGAGTCGGCTTTAAGCTTTGCAGAGCAAATTGCTAAAAGCGACGAAGCAAAGAAAGCTTTGGCAGAGCTTAAAGGGGTTTACAGCTTTTGCGAAAGTAAAGGCTTGGCAGAAAAAATCAATATAGATTTTTCTCTTTCAAATTCAACTGCGTATTACAGCGGAATTGTAATGTTAGGCTTTATAAACGGTATTGCCGAGCGTGTTCTTTCGGGCGGTCAGTATGATGCGCTTATGAACAAAATGCATAAGGGCAAGGGTGCTGTGGGCTTTGCGGTTTACCTTGACACTTTAGAGAGAATTGGTGAAGAAAGCACCGAGCAAAAGCAGTTTGTAAATGTGGCGCTTCCTAAGGGCAGACTCGGTGAAAAGGTTTACGATATGTTCGAGCGTGCAGGCTTTCCCTGTCCCTCAATAAAGGAGCCTAACCGCAAGTTAATATTTGAAAACGAGGAGGCAGGCGTTCGCTTTTTCTGGGTTAAACCCTCGGATGTTGCTATTTATGTTGAGCGGGGAGCCGCCGATATAGGTGTTGCGGGAAAGGATATACTCCTTGAGTATGAGCCTAAGGTTTATGAGCTTTTAGACCTTAATATGGGCAAATGCCGAATGGCGGTAGCGGCTAAAAAGGACTTTAAGGACGATACCTCGTCAACACTTCGTGTAGCTACTAAGTTTTCTAATATTGCGAAAAAGTATTACGCTGAAAAATGCAGAGATATTGACATTATCCACCTTAACGGCTCGATTGAAATCGCTCCCATTTTAGGGCTTTCTGATGTTATTGTGGATATAGTTGAAACGGGTAAAACTCTGCTTGAAAATGACTTGGCGCCGTTTGAGACAATAGTTCCGATAAGCGCTCGACTAATAGCTAATAAATCGAGCTTTAAATTCAAGACACAAAAGATAAACGAAATTAAAAAGGGTCTGGAAGCACAGGTGAAAACAGATGATTAAAATAATGCAATACGGTGTGGTTTCGGCTGAGGAAATCTTCGCTCGAACAGAACCGACATTTGATGTCACGGACATTGTGACCGATATTATCGAAAATGTAAAAGCAAATGGCGACAAGGCTTTACTTGAATACTGCGAAAGGTTTGACAAAGCAAAGCTTGAGTCTTTAGAGGTGACCGATGCTGAAATCGAGGAAGCCTTTAACCTTGTTGAGCCTCGCTTTATCGAAATTTTAAAGGAGGCGGCAAAGAATATTACCGCTTTCCACAAAAATCAGGTTAGAAACAGCTTTATAGTAAACGAGAGCGACGGGGTGGTAACAGGTCAAAAGGTCACCCCCATTGAAAGGGTTGGTCTTTATGTGCCTGGTGGCACCGCGGCCTACCCGTCAACTGTGCTGATGGACAGTATCCCTGCTAAAATTGCGGGATGTGAGTATATTTGTATCACAACACCCCCGTCGGCTGACGGCAAGGTTAACCCTGTTATCTTAGCCGCCGCTAAAATTGCGGGAGTGGATAAGATATTTAAAGTTGGCGGAGCTCAAGCGGTTGCCGCTTTGGCTTATGGCACCGAAACTGTTAAAAGGGTTGATAAAATCGTAGGCCCCGGTAACGCATTTGTTGCAGAGGCAAAGCGTCAGGTTTTTGGCAGAGTCTCCATTGATATGATAGCGGGACCGAGCGAGATTTTGGTTATAGCGGACGGCAAAAGCGACCCTAAATTCGTGGCGGCAGACCTTTTGTCTCAGGCAGAGCACGACAAAAACGCAAGCGCCGTTTTGGTTACCGATAGCACCTCTCTGGCAAATGCTGTGGCAGAGGAAATCGAAAAGCAGTTAAAAGAGCTTCCCCGTGAGGAGATAGCAAGAGCGTCTATCGATAACAACGGAAAAATAATCGTTGCCGAGAATTTAGATGATGTTATAGAGGTTGCAAACGAAATTGCCCCCGAACACCTTGAGCTTTGCGTGGATAATCCCTTTGATTATCTTGACAAGATAAAAAATGCGGGCAGCATCTTTATGGGACGCTATTGCCCCGAAGCTTTGGGGGATTATTATGCAGGCCCCAACCACACATTACCGACCTCGGGTACAGCAAGATTTTCAAGCCCCTTGTCGGTTGATGATTTTGTGAAAAAAAGTCAGTTTATTTATTACAGCAAAACAGCGCTCGAAAAGGTAGCAGATGATGTTGCATTCTTTGCCGAGAAAGAGGGACTTTCTGCCCACGCTAAGAGCGCTACCGTAAGAGGAGAAAAATGAGCAAATTTATGAATGAGCGGTTTGATAGTTTAGAGGAGTATACCCCGGGCGAGCAACCGCAGGACAAAAAATATATAAAGCTTAATACAAACGAGTCACCCTATCCGCCGTCAAAGAATGTTTTAAAGGCGGTGGGTAAAAAGGAAATTGCCGACTTGCGTCTTTACAGCGACCCCGAATGCCGAAAACTAAAGCTTTCTATGGCTCGGCTTTTTGGGGTGAGTGGGGAGAATATATTTCTTTCCAACGGCTCGGATGATATTTTAAATTTTGCCTTTATGGCGTATGGCGGCAAGGGAGCGGTTTATCCCGACATCACCTACGGATTTTACAGCGTTTTTGCCGAGCTTCACGGAGTGGAAAGTGAAATTATACCTTTAAATGATGATTTCACGATTGACACCGCTCAGTTTAAGAATAAGGGCAAATTGGTGGTAATTGCTAACCCTAATGCTCCTACGGGCATTGCGCTGAGTCTTGAGAAGATTGAGGAAATAGTAAAGGCAAACCCCGACAATGTAGTTTTAATTGACGAAGCGTATATTGATTTTGGCGGCGAGAGCTGTTATCGCCTTACACAAAGTTATGAAAACCTTTTGTGTGTGGGTACTTTTTCAAAGTCACGAAGTCTTGCGGGCGGTCGATTAGGCTTTGCAATAGCCAATGAAAAGCTGATTGCAGACCTCGAAAAGATTAAGTATTCTACCAACCCCTACAACATAAACCGCTTGACCGAGGCTTTGGGAACTGCTACAATAAAGGACAATGATTATTACCTTAAAAACTGCGAGAAAATAATCAAAACCCGTGAGTGGGTGACCGAAGAATTGCAGAACCTCGGTTTCGAGGTTTTGCCCTCGAAAGCTAACTTTATCTTTGCAAAAACCGATAAAATATCGGGACTAAAGCTTTATGAGGAACTAAAGTCCAAAGGAGTGCTTATTCGCCACTTTGAAAAGCCGAGAATTAAGGATTATAACCGCATTACCATCGGCACAGATAAACAGATGAAAATTTTAATCGAGAAAATCAAGGAGATTTTATGAGAGAGAGTAAAATTAACCGCAAAACTAATGAGACCGATATTTCTTTAAAACTGAATATTGACGGTGTCGGAAAGAACGAAATTCAAACGGGTTGCGGTTTCTTAGACCATATGCTAACCCTCTTTTCCCGCCACGCAAGATTTGATTTAGAGCTTCGTTGTGTGGGTGACACTAATGTTGACTATCACCACACGGTTGAGGATATCGGCATTGTGCTCGGCAAGGCGATGGCTGAATGTCTTGGCGAAATGCGAGGAATTAAGCGTTACGGAAGCTTTATTTTGCCTATGGACGAAAGCCTGATTTTGTCTGCTGTGGATATTTCGGGCAGAAGCTATCTCGGATATAAATTAAATATCCCAACACAGCGTGTTGGAGACTTTGACACCGAGCTTGTGCGTGAATTTTTCGAGGCGTTTGTTAGGAATGCGAATATCACTCTCCACATAAATCAGCTTGAGGGGTACAATTCCCACCACATAATTGAGGGTGCGTTCAAATCGGTTGCACGCTCTATGAAAGAGGCAGTAGAAATCGAGGAGAAATTTAAAAACGAAATTCCCTCCACCAAAGGAGTACTTTAATGTTAGCAATTATAGATTACGGCGTGGGAAATCTTTTTTCTCTAAAGTCATCGCTTAAGGCCGTTGGCGTGGAGACGGTTGTGACAAACGACCCCGAGGAAATAAAAAAGGCCGACAGGTTGATACTTCCCGGTGTCGGTGCTTTCGGGGACGCCGCCAAAAAACTTTTTGATAGCGGTCTTTGCGGTGTTATAACCGAAAAGGTAGAAAGCGGTACGCCCTTAATGGGAATCTGCCTTGGAATGCAGCTGCTTTTTGAAAAAAGCTATGAATACGGCGAGCATCAGGGTTTAGGCTTCCTAAAGGGCAAGGTTATCGGAATGGAAAACACCATTCCGAAAGAACTTAAAATTCCGCATATCGGTTGGAATGCCCTCAAATTCACTAAAGAAAGCCCGATTTTTAAATATATAAACGAGGGCGACTGCGTTTATTTTGTTCACTCCTTTTATGCGGTTGACTGTGAAGAATCATTGATAGCCACCACCGATTACGGCAAGGATTTAACCGCCGCCGTGGGTAAAGGTAATATTTACGGCTGTCAGTTCCACCCTGAAAAAAGCGGTAGCGTGGGACTTAAAATTTTAAAGGCATTCAGCGAGGTATAGTAATGTTCATTTTTCCTGCAATAGATTTAGTCGGCGGAAAGGCTGTCCGCCTTTTCAAGGGCGACTATGATAAAATGACGGTTTACAGTGACAACCCCTTGTCGGTAGCCCGTGATTTCGAAGAAAAGGGTGCGAGGTTTATCCACTTGGTTGACCTCGAGGGCGCAAAGGACGGCGCAACCCCGAATATAGAAACCGTAAAACAAATAGCGTCGGGTACTAGCCTTTTCACCGAAATTGGCGGTGGCATTCGTGATATCGAAACTGTGAGACGGTATCTCGAAAACGGAGTGGACAGGGTTATTTTAGGTACCGCCGCCGTTAAGGACGAGGCGTTTTTAAAACTGGCGCTCTCAGAATTCGGCGACAAAATCGCCGTTGGAATTGATATTAAAGACGGCTTTGTTGCAATTAAGGGTTGGACCGAATCGAGCGGCATTAACCCATTCGAGTTCTGCGAAAAAATGCAGAATATGGGTGTTAAGTACATTATCTGTACCGATGTCTCCAAGGACGGCGCTATGAAAGGAACAAACTTGGAGCTATATAAAGAGCTTTCCAAAAAGTTCAGCGTTAATATTACCGCATCGGGCGGTGTTTCCTCACTTGAGGATGTAAAAGCTCTCAGAGAAATGGATATCTATGGAGCCATAATCGGCAAGGCTTATTATATCGGCGCCATTGATTTGAAAGAGGCTTTAGAGGTAGCAAAATGATAACAAAAAGAATTATCCCTTGCCTTGACGTTAAGGACGGACGGGTTGTTAAGGGAGTAAATTTCGACAATTTAAGTGATGTTTCGTCTCCCGTAGAACTCGGAAAATATTACAGCGACTGCGGTGCAGATGAACTCGTGTTTTATGATATTACAGCGTCGAGTGACGGACGAAAACTGTTCACCGATATCCTAAAAGAGGTAGCAGAAAATATTTTCATCCCCCTCACAGTCGGAGGCGGAATTAACACCATCGAGGATTTTGACAGGGTGCTTAAATGCGGAGCCGATAAGGTTAGCGTTAATTCGGGCGCTATAAAAAACCCCGATTTAATAAACGAGGCGGCTCGAAAATACGGCGACCAATGTGTTGTTCTCTCAGTTGATATTAAGCGTGTGGACGGCGAGTTCCGTGTTTTCTCAAAGGGAGGCAGAGAGGACACGGGAATGGAGGCTATCGGCTGGATTAAGGACTGCGTTAAAAGAGGAGCCGGCGAGGTTGTTGTAAATTCCATTGATACCGACGGCGTTAAAAAAGGCTTCGATTTAGAGATGCTAAAGGCGGTGCGAGAGGCTGTTAATGTGCCTGTTATTGCATCGGGCGGAGCGGGAAGTGCCGAGGATTTTGTAACACTCTTTAAAGAAATTCCCGATATGGACGCAGGACTTGCGGCATCAATTTTCCATTTTGGCACTGTGAAAATCAGCGAGCTTAAAGAAACTTTGAAGAAAAACGATATTGTGGTTAGGAGCATTTGAAATGATAGATATAAACAGTTTGAAATTCGATGAAAAGGGACTTATCCCCGCCGTTGTGGTGGACGCTCATTCCAAAAAGGT
>JAZONB010000121.1:0-35930 GCA_045654305.1 Acutalibacteraceae bacterium
GGATATAATATAACCGAGGATATTTCTGAAGCTGATTTTATTATATTTAATACCTGTGCCGTAAGAGGTCACGCCGAGGATAGGGTTTACGGAAATATAGGCGAAATAAAAGCGCTGAAAAAAGCAAATCCTAAATTAGTGGCGGCTATATGCGGTTGTATGGCTCAACAGCAAAGCGTTGCCGATAAAATTAAAAAAAGCTATCCGTATATGGATATAGTTTTCGGAACACAGATGTTCCACCGACTCCCTGAGTTTATTTACAAAAGGCTAACGGGCTCAAAAAGAATATTCGAGCTTTCTTTACCAAATGAGCCTATTGTTGAGGAAATACCAATTAAGAGGGATAAAACCGACAAGGGTTGGCTACCTATAATGTACGGCTGTAACAATTTCTGCACCTACTGTATTGTCCCTTATGTAAGAGGTAGGGAGCGTTCCAGAGAGCCGCAAAAGGTTTTAGCCGAGGCTAAAGAGATGATAGCCAACGGCTGTAAGGAAATCACCCTTTTGGGACAAAATGTAAACTCCTACGGCAAGGGGGAGGAACACGGTGTTAACTTTGCAAAGTTGCTCAGAATGTTAAATGACATTGAGGGCGATTTTGAGATTAAGTTTATGACCTCGCACCCTAAGGACTGCAGTATAGAACTGCTTGATACCATAGCCGAATGTAAGAAAATCAGCCGTCATCTTCACCTGCCTTTCCAGTCGGGAAGCAGTAGGATTTTAAAGCTGATGAATAGGTATTATGACCGTGAGCAGTATTTAAATCTTATAAAAGAGGCTAAAAAGCGCATCCCCGATGTGAAACTCACAAGTGACGTTATCGTAGGCTTCCCGGGGGAGACCTACGAGGATTTCAAGGAAACAATCAGTCTTATTAAAGAGGTAGAGTTTGAATCGCTCTTCACCTTTATATATTCGCCGAGAGGCGGTACTCCTGCGGCAAAAATGCCCGACCCCATTACCCGTGAAACAAAGGGCAAATGGTTTGATGAGCTTTTAAAGGCTCAGGAAGAAATAGCAAATAAAAAATTAGATAAAAGAGGTAATTAAAGTGGACGTAATTAAGAGTGTAAGAGAATTAGGTAAGGCAATCCAACAGGACGAGCGTTTTATTCGCTACGCAAAGGCAAGACTTGCTAATGACAGCAATGAGGAATTGCAGGCTGCTATCGGAAAATTTAATATTACACGTATGGAGCTTGACAGAGAAATCAATGCCGAGGAAAAGAATGAGGACAAGGTAAAGGAACTCAACGAAGAGCTTCGCCGTGTTTACGGTGAGATAATGTCAGCTCCTGCTATGGTTGAATACAATACAGCCAAGGTAGAGCTTGACCAGATGGTTAACGAGATAAACACAGTTATTTCAAAGACACTTGACGGCGAGGACCCTGAGACCTGTGATACAGCAGCGGCTTGCACAGGCAGTTGTTCTACCTGCGGCGGTTGCCACTAAGAGGAATTTAAAAGAAAAAAGGAGGTCAAATAATGGCGGAACCGTCACCAATGATGAAACAGTATTTCCAAATTAAATCGGAAAATAAAGATAGTATCCTGTTTTTCAGGGTAGGCGACTTTTATGAAATGTTTTATGAAGACGCCGAAGTGGCCTCTGAGGAATTAGATATAGTTTTAACGGGTAAGGACTGCGGTCAGAAAGAAAGGGCTCCAATGTGCGGAGTTCCTTTCCACAGCTGTGAGGCTTATATTGCCCGTTTGGTTGCAAAGGGACACAAGGTTGCTATTTGCGAACAGGTAGAAAACCCAAGCGAAGCAAAAGGCATTGTGAAGCGTGATATTGTAAGAATAATAACACCGGGTACTGTCATCGAGGACAATATGCTTGACGAGGGTGTTAATAATTACCTTGCCGCCGTTTGCATCGAAAAAGGGAACTATGGTTTCTGCTTTACAGATGCCTCAACCGGTGAGTGCTTTGTGACGGAAATTGCAATAGATAATGCAGAGCAAAAAATAATTGACCAGATTTCCCGTTTTAAGCCGAGTGAGTTACTTATATCTGATTACATTTTAAAATCTCACAAACATTTGAATGCTTTTCTTGAGGAAAACTTTGAGGGAACAGTAACTATCAGACCCGATAATGCAATTTCTCCTTTAGGCACAAAGGAAATTGTTTTAAAGCATTTCGAGGTTATAAGTCTTGAAAACCTAAATGTTGCGGACGGCAGTGCGGTAGCAGGTGCCTTGGGAGCGGTTATTACCTACCTTTACGAAACGGGCGTTAATGGTAACATTTCGGTTAAGAATGTGCAAATTTTGTCGGACAGTCAGTATATGCGTCTTGATATGACGGCCATTCGCAATTTGGAACTTACCGAAACTATGCGCTCTGCGGCGAAAAAAGGCTCGCTTTTATGGGTTATTGATAAAACCAAAACAGCTATGGGCAAGAGACTGCTTAAAGGCTGGGTAGAAAAGCCGTTGCTTTCAATTCCCGAAATCAATCTTCGCCAGAACGGTGTGGAGGAACTTATTTCTTCTGCTATTTTGCGAGGTGAGTTGACCGAGTGTCTTTGCGGTATCAAGGATATTGAACGTACAATGTCCCGTGTGGTTTACGGCTCAATAAAACCAAGAGAGCTTCGCCTCTTAGCCGAAACAATTTCACATTTTCCGCCTATTAAGGCTTTGCTGTCGGCTGCTAATTGCAGAATATTAAAAGAAATCTATGACGGAATTGACGAGCTTTCGGAAATAAGAGAACTTATAGAAAATGCTATCGACCCGAATGCAAAGAATACCGTGCGTGAGGGCGGAATAATTAAAGCGGGATATAATGAGGAATTAGACCGTATCAATGCCATAATGCAAGGAAGCAGTGACCTGCTTACCGAAATTGAGGCAAGGGAAAAAGAAAGAACGGGCATTAAAAATCTTAAGGTTAAGTTCAATAAGGTTTTTGGATATTATATCGAGGTTACAAATTCATTCCTTGATAAGGTGCCCGATGATTATATGCGTAAGCAAACCCTTACAAATGCAGAGAGATTTATAACCGATGAATTAAAAGAAATCGAGAGGCAAATGCTATCTGCAAAGGATAGGGTACAGACCTTGGAATACGAGTTGTTTGATGATGTTCGCCGTAAAACTGCGGCTGAGCTTGTTCGTTTCCAGAGGACTGCGGCTAGCATTGCAAAGCTTGATGCTCTTTGCTCGCTTGCTAATGTTGCGGCTAACAACCGTTATTGCAGACCGCTTGTTAATAACAGCGGAGTTATAAATATCAAGGATGGAAGACATCCTGTTGTAGAACAGGTAAGCCGTACACCGTTTGTAACAAACGATACATTCCTTAATATGAAGGACAACCGTTGCGCTATTATAACGGGACCGAATATGGCGGGTAAATCTACATATATGCGTCAAACCGCAATCATTACCCTGCTCGCTCAAATGGGCTCATTTGTTCCTGCAACAAGTGCTGAAATAGGTCTTGTGGATGCTATCTATACCCGTGTGGGAGCTTCTGATGATTTGGCATCGGGAAAATCTACCTTTATGGTGGAAATGAGCGAGGTTGCCGATATTTTAAAATATGCTACCAAAAACAGTCTTTTAATCCTTGATGAGATAGGCAGAGGCACATCTACCTTTGACGGTATGTCAATAGCTAAGGCTGTGCTTGAATTCGTGGCAGATAAGAAAAAATTAGGCGCCAAGGCGCTCTTTGCCACACATTACCACGAGCTTACATCAATGGAAAATGAGATTCAGGGTATTAAGAATTATAATATCGCCGCACGAAAAAGGGGAGACGAGATTACATTCCTCAGAAGAATCGTGTCAGGTCCTGCCGATGACAGTTATGGTATAGAGGTTGCAAAACTAAGCGGAATTCCTGACTCGGTAATAGAAAGAGCAAAGGAAATCTTGAAAGCCTGCGAGGAAGACGGTATTGTTACTTATAAATCGGTAGAAAACACCGATATGCAGCTGCCTCTTGAAATGCAGGGAGCCGGTGAAATATTAAAAGAACTTCAAAATATAGATGTCAATACCTTGACGCCTATAGAATCGATGCAGATACTTTTTGAAATCTGCAACAAAGCAAAATCATTTTAAAGAATAGGAGGGAACTGGGTGCCTAGAATTAATTTGTTACCAAAAAATGTGGCCGAATTGATTGCCGCGGGCGAGGTTGTTGAAAGACCCGCTTCAGTTATCAAGGAATTAATTGAAAATTCGATTGACGCTAAGGCTACACAGATAACCGCTGAAATTCAGCGAGGCGGAATTACATATATTCGCATTACCGATAACGGATGCGGTATCGAGGCAGACGATGTTCCCACCGCTTTTTTACGCCACGCAACAAGCAAAATTAAGACCGACACAGACCTTGAAAATATTGGAACTTTAGGTTTCAGAGGTGAGGCGTTGGCGGCTGTTTCATCGGTAGCAAGGGTTGAAATGCTAACTTGCACCGAAAACAGCGATATAGGTACTCATTATTCCATCGAGGGCGGCGAAGAAAAGGCGAATGAAGAAGCGGGTTGTCCCAAGGGAACGACCATTATAATAAGAGATATTTTTTATAACACACCCGCCAGAATGAAATTCCTTAAAAAGGATGTTTCAGAGGGTAATGCTTGCGTTGCGGTAGTTGAGAGAATAGCCCTTTCTCATCCCGAAATTGCTTTTAAATTTATTCGTGACGGCAAGGAAGTATTGTCAACTTCGGGAGACTCGAATACAAAGAACTGTGTTTATTCTGTTTTAGGACGAGAATTCAGCAATTCTTTAATAGATGTTAATGCCGAAACAAACGGTGTAAGGGTTACGGGACTTACCTGCAAGCCTGTCAGTTGTAAGGCTACAAGAAACAGCCAATACACATTTTTAAACGGCAGATTAGTGCGCTCGGGTACCGTTATTGCCGCTGTTGAACAGGCATATAAAAACAGCGCAATGGTAGGCAAATTCCCGGGATTTGTGCTTTATCTCGAAATGCCTTTTGATACGGTGGATGTTAATGTTCACCCCGCCAAAACCGAGGTCCGTTTTTCTGACGAAAAGAAGATTTTTGATGCGGTTTATGTGGCAATCAAAAATGCGATTACACAGTCGGACACAAGACCTGAGGTTAAAATAAAGCAAAATCCTTTTAATCCGTTCCAAAATGTTACTGCCGAGCAGTATCGTCAGCAGGCAATAACTATGGAACCTAAAAAAGAGGAGCCGGCTTACAAACCGAAACATGAAATGGTGCAACCGAAGCCTTTGGTTATGAGAGATAATATTAACACCGATTTTGCTAAGCGTTATTCATTTGCAAATGAAAAGGGCGAAAAAATCGAAGTGAAATCTACACCAAAAGTAGACATCGATATTGCAGTCGAAGAGCCAAAAGTCGAGGAAACAAAGAAGGAAACCCAGACAGTAATTGAGGACAAGCTTCAGATTATACTTATCGGCGAGGCCTTTTCTACCTACATTATAGCTCAGATGGGTGATAGCGTTTATATGATAGATAAGCACGCCGCTCACGAAAGAATTTTGTTTAATAAACTTAAAAGCGAACAAAAAATCGAAATTCAGTCGTTGCTCACACCCGTTACCGCAAGGCTTGCGGAGATAGAATACGATGCGGTTGTAAACAATCTTGATATTTTAGAAAAAAGCGGTTTTGAAATCGAAGATTTTGGCAATTCGTCGGTTATAGTTAGAGCTATTCCTACATTTTTCACGGGGGATAATATAACTGAAGTTATCTCTGAAATAGCCGATGGATTAATTAAAACCGGCAGAGTTTCAGCAGAAAAGGAAGAAAATATTTTCCACACGGTAGCTTGCAGAGCGGCTATAAAGGCTGGTAATGTCATAAGCAGAACAGAAATGCAAAGTCTTGCAGAAAAGGTGCTTTCGAGCAAGGAGATAATGTATTGTCCCCACGGCAGACCTGTAGCTTTTGAAATTAAGAAAAAAGAACTCGAAAAACAGTTTGGTAGAATACAATGAGTAAAAAGGTTATATTTGTTGTAGGACCTACCGCTTCGGGCAAAACTGCTTTGAGTATTGCCTTAGCAAAAGAGTTTGGCGGAGAAATAATTTCTGCCGATTCAATGCAGATTTATAAAGGAATTCATATCGCATCTGCGGCACCTGAAAAGCAAGAACAGGAAGGAATACCGCATCATCTTTTAGAGTTTTTAGAGCTTGACAGTAGTTTTTCCGTCGCTGACTATACGCTTCTTGCTAAAAGTAAAATTGATGAAATAATTTCAAGGGGCAAGACTCCTATTGTTGTCGGCGGCACGGGACTTTATATTTCTGCTTTGCTTGATAACACTAAGTTTACCGATGCTAAAACCGATGAAGCCTTAAGGTGTGAACTCGAAGAGAAGTTTGACACCGTGGGTGCCGAAGAAATGCTTAAAGACCTAAGCAGGTTCGATTCCGAAAGCGCATCAAGGTTGCATGCAAACGACAAACGCAGAATAATTCGCTGTTTTGAAATTTATGAAACAACGGGACTGACCCTTACACAGCAAAACGCTTTGTCACACCTTGAAAATTCCGATTTTGAGTCTCTGGTGATAGGAATTACCTACGAGGACAGAGAAAAACTTTATGAAAGAATTAACCTAAGGGTTGATTTAATGCTTGAAAAAGGCTTGCTCCAAGAAGCGAAAAGCACATTCGATAGTCGAAACAGTAAAGGCGCATTTCAAGCTATAGGTCACAAAGAATTATACGGTTATATAAACGGTGAATGTTCTTTGGAAGAGGCGACTGAGCTTTTGAAAAGGCAAACGAGAAGATATGCCAAACGTCAGCTCACGTGGTTCAGGAGAGATGACAGAATTAATTGGATATATGCCGACAAGTGCGGTAGTATAACAGACGAAGCCACCCGTTTAACAAGAAAATTTTTAAAATAATTATAGAAAGGAAGATTGGTTATGAAAGGCTCGAAATTTTTGAAAATCAGCTTTTTGGTAATAGCAACGGTATTTATTATTAACCAACTCCTTTCTTCTGTTTATATGCCCATAAAGACCGAAAACGCGGTGTTTTATACTGCGAATGACGGCTTTAAAATAACGGGGCAGATTATCAGAAAAGAAATGCTTATCACAAATAACACTGACGGCGTGTTACATTTTGTTACCCCTGACGGCTCAAGGGTTGCAAAAAATGGTGTGGTTGCCAATATTTACGGCAACGCATCTGCTTCAATAACTGTTTCTAAAATAGATGTCCTTAACTCGCAAATAGCGGATATTGAGGATATTTTAGGATACAACGATATTGAAGCCGCTAATTTAGAACTTATAAATTCGAAAATTTCTAATGCTTTAGGCGAGGTTATTTTTGCGGGAGCCGGCGGTAATTATAGCGGAATGGAAGATTACACGGAAGTTTTGCTTTCTGCAAACAACCGCAAGCAAGTGGCTTTAGGCGTGACGACGGGTCTGCTCGAAAGAAAAGAAGAGTTAAAGCGAGAACTCGAAAGTTTATCTGCAACTTTGCCGTCCGCAAAAGGTAGTATTAAAGCCAAAGAATCGGGATACTTCGTTTCTAAAACAGATGGATACGAAAATGTTTTAAAAACCGATGATTTGAACCGAATTACTGTAGATTTTCTTTCTTCAGCAACCCCCGAAAAAAGAGCGTCGGACGTGATTGGAAAAATTGTTTCTGATTATGAGTGGTACATTGCGGCAACAGTTTCGCTTAATGATTCGCTTAAATACAAGGAAGGACAAAGCCTTAAACTTTTGACTACGGTTAAGTCATCACCAACATTACAGGTTACCGTTAAGCAGATTAACATTTCAGAAACCGAAGAAAAGGCCGTGTTGATTTTTGCTTGCAGTGATATGAACAGCGAACTAGCAACAATAAGAAGCGGTAATATGACGGTTGTTGATAAAGAGTACAGTGGTCTGAGAATTCCTAAAAAAGCGTTGCGCGTTGTAAATTCGCAAAAAGGGGTATATGTTCAAAACGGTATGCAGGTCAATTTCGTTCCCGTAGAGGTTATTTACCGTAATGAAAATTACATTATCTGCGAAAAGCAAAATTCAAATAAGGATTACTTGAAGCTTTACGATAAGGTTGTTGTGAAAGGAAAGAATCTTTATGATGGAAAAATTGTCGGCTAAAGAGTTTGATTCTAATTTAGAAGAGGTTTTAAAAAGACTTGATAATGCCTTGACTGAAACGGGAAAGAGCCGAGACGATATAATTTTACTGGCGGCTACTAAAACCGTAGACTGTGACACTATAAATTATGCAATTTCAAAAGGAATTAACTATATTGGCGAAAACAAAGTGCAAGAGCTACTTTCAAAAGAGAAAGAAATTTGTGAATGTCACCGTCATTTTATTGGCCATCTTCAGACCAATAAGGTCAAGGATATAATAAACAAGGTCGAAATGATACATTCGGTAGACTCGTTAAAGCTTGCGAAAGAGATTTCCAAACAAGCTTTGAAAAATCAAAAAATAATGGATATTCTCTTAGAAGTTAATATTGCAAATGAAGAATCAAAATGGGGTTTCACAGCTACAGAAACTGAAGAAGCGGTAAGAGAAATAAGTACTTTGCCAAATCTGAAAATAAGAGGCTTAATGGCAATTCCTCCGATTTGCGATAGCGCTGAAGATAATAGACAATATTTTAGACAAATGAAAAAACTGTTTGTTGACATTAGTACTAAAAACATAGATAATAGTAGTATGGATATTCTTTCAATGGGGATGTCTGATGACTTTGATATTGCTGTTAGCGAGGGGGCTAATCTCGTAAGATTAGGCACGGCGCTTTTCGGCAAACGAATATATAAATAATTTTAAAGGAGAATGAATATGGGATTACTTGATAATATTAAAGGATATTTCAATGCTTTTGACGATGAGGAAATAGAAGAAGAGGTTTTTGAAGAAGTTGCCGAAAAAAAGGAAGTGCGCCGTGAGGAACCTCGCAAAATAGACAATATGCCAAAAATTATGGGTAGCAGAGCAAAAACGGTTGCTTTTAATCCGTCGCAGATGCAGGTGGTTTTGGTTAAACCCGAAAGATATGAGGATGTAACCTCTATTGCCGACCATCTTAACGACAAAAAAACTGTTGTTTTGAATTTGGAATCTGCCGACCGTGATTTGTCACGCCGTATCGTTGATTTCTTAAGCGGAGCTACATACGCAAACCACGGTAATATTAAAAAGATTTCTAAAGGTACATTTTTAATCGTCCCGAATGGTGTTGATATGATGGGCGAATTGATGCTTGATGATTTTGAAGAAGGCAGAATGTACTTTTAATGGAAACCGACCTTTTAAAGGACAGGCTGTTTGACACAGTAAATATAAGCGAGAGAACAAATAAGCCTAAGTTTTTAGGGTTTCTTTCTGCCGAGCAGACTGTTTTTGCCCGTAATATTCTCGAAAAACTCAATTGTAATTATGAGTTTTACGGCGGATATGCTGATGCTCAAAGAGTAATGCTTGGCTGTTTACCCGAATGGGCTGAAAACGCTGAATTTCCTATAACGGCTGTCACGGCTGAGTTTCGCAAAGTTGATAAACTCACACATCGAGATGTCTTAGGCTCTTTGATGGCGTTAGGGCTTAAAAGAGAAACTATCGGCGATATTCTAAATGAAGAGGGCAGAGCGGTTATTTTTCTGTGTTCGGAAAATGCCGATTATGTAATTTCTCAGATTTCTAAAATCGGCAGGGTGGGAGTGACACTAAAAAAAGGTTATGTACTTCCTTTGCCGAAAACGGGCGAAATGATAGAACAAAGTGTTACCGTTGCCAGTGAAAGGCTTGATTGTGTGGTTTCGGCTTTAATAGGTGTTTCACGTAATAAGGCAACAGAAAAGATAGAACAGTCACTCGTGGCAGTCAATTCTGTTGTAACCGAAAAGGTGACTGCAAGAGTGACGGACGGTGATATTATATCTGTTCGCTCGAAGGGAAAATTCATTATAGAATCTTTGCAAGATAAAACAAAGAAAGACCGATTAGTACTTAAATATAAAAAATATGTATAGGAGGAAGTTTTAATGTTAAGCGTGTCCGAAATCAGGGATGTTAAATTTTCAAGAGCAGTAGGAGGCTACAAGGCTGACGAGGTTGATGTTTTGTTAGATAAGGTAGAGGCGGATTATGCTGCTTTTGAACGCATCATTAAGGATTACGAAATTAAGGTTGAAACCCTAAACTCTGAGATAGAAGGCTTTAAAAACTCACAAAACAGTATACAAAACGTGCTTGTGAGTGCACAGAGCTTGGCAGACAAAATTGTAAACGAAGCAAAAGAAAAGAGCGAGGAAATTATAAAACAGGCTCGGACAAATATTGAAACTATTACTGCTCGTGAAAAGGAACTTTCTGCGGCGTTTGAATTGAAGGCTCAGGAGCAAAAGAATGGTCTTGAAAGAGAACTTAAAAGAATGGTGGAGCAGGCAAAGGAAAAATCCGAAGTTATTGTTGCGGCTACCGAAGAACGGGTTAAGCATCAGCAAATGCTGTTTGATAAGCTTAAACTTGAAATTTCATCATTAAAGTCAGGTGTTGTTGCAAAATATAAGGAGCATATGGAATTATTATCCAAAATACCCGATAGCGTTCCGTCTTCTCCCGAATATGTTGCCGAGGTTTTATCTGCGTCTTATGATAAAATTCAAACATCTGCGAATGCAGAAGAAAAGAATGAAGAAGTGGAAGAAACCGAGGTTATTTCATCAACAAGCGGTTTTGTTATAGACAATGTTGCCAAGGAGGAAGAGTAATTGCTGTCTATTAGTTTGGCAATTATTTGCTCGCTTTTAATATTGGGATTAGACCAATATACAAAATATTTTATTTCGACCAACTTTCAGTTGGGGCAGGGTGCAGAATTTATAAACGGGTTTATAGATATTCACTACATTCATAATACCGGCGGAGCGTGGGGAATTTTAAGCGGAAATACTTGGTTTCTTTTATCGATTACCTTTATTGTGATACTTATATTAATAACGCTTCTTTTAAAGGTTGGAATGAAAAGCAAACTGCTGTTTTGGGCGGTAAGCCTTGTTCTTGCGGGTGGCGTAGGTAATATTATAGACCGAGTTTTCAGGAATGGAAATGTTGTAGATTTCCTTCATTTTGAATTTTTCCCCTCTTTTCCTGTTTTCAATGTTGCCGATATTTCGGTAGTGGTCGGAGGAGGACTTTTAATTCTCTATTTTTTGATAGATATGATAAACGAACAAAAAAGGGAAAAGTCTTTAGATGAATAGAATAGAAGCTGTTTTTGATTCTGAAAGCGCTGTCAGAATAGATGTCTTTGTGGGTCGCACGGCGAATGTTTCGCGCAGCAGGGCAAGTGAATTACTTGAAGAGGGACGAGTTTCGGTAGGTGGCACAACTGCTACAAAAAAGACCAAGCTTAAATGCGGAGATGTTTTACATATAGATATACCCGAACCTCAAAATTATGAGGTCGTAGCTGAAAATATTCCCTTGGATATTGTTTACGAGGATGATGAATTGTTGGTCGTAAATAAACCAAAAGGTATGGTTGTTCATCCTGCGGCAGGGAATTACAGCGGTACGCTTGTTAATGCTTTGATGTATCATTGCAAAGACAGTCTTTCGGGAATTAACGGGGTTATGCGCCCGGGTATAGTTCACAGAATTGATAAAAACACAAGTGGACTTTTAATGGTAGCTAAAAACGATATTTCGCATAACGCCTTGGCAGAACAAATCAAGGAACATTCCTTTAAAAGGGAATATGAGGCTGTTGTTTACGGAAATATAAAGAACGATTTTGGAACTGTTAATGCACCCATTTTCCGACACCCCACTAAGCGCAAGCAAATGGCTGTGGTTGAGGGTGGAAGAGAAGCGGTTACCCATTATGAGGTTGTAAATCGTTTTAATGGGTTTACACATTTAAAATTAAGACTGGAAACGGGACGAACTCATCAGATAAGAGTACATATGGCATATATAGGTCACCCCGTAGCCGGAGATGATGTTTATGGTCCTAAAAAGGTGATAACATCTTTAAGCGGGCAGTGTCTGCACGCTAAAATCTTAGGATTTGTTCATCCGAAAAGTAAAGAGTATATGGAGTTTGATTCTGAGTTACCTAAGTATTTCACAGACTTTATAAAAAAACTTGACAATTTTTAAGATAGCCGTCAGGCTTTATAAAATCGATTTCGAAAGGAATGTTACAATGGACGCGGCAACTAAAAAGCAATTGCAAATCAGTGCCCAAAAAGCAAGAATCAGTATTATTGAGGGGGTACATGCTGCAAAAGCAGGGCATCCGGGAGGTTCGCTTTCTTGTACAGATATTTTGACATATTTGTATTTTAAAGAGATGAATATTGACCCCAAAAACCCAAAGATGGAAAATAGAGACCGTTTTGTTCTTTCTAAGGGACATGCGGCGCCTGCTCTTTATGCTGTTTTGGCAGAAAGAGGTTTTTTTGAGAAATCTCATATTAAAACACTCCGTCAAATAGGCAGTATTTTGCAGGGTCATCCTGATATGAAAAATATACCCGGAGTAGATATGTCAACAGGCTCACTCGGTCAGGGAATTTCCGCTGCTGTAGGCATGGCGCTTTCCTCTAAACATTTTGGAACAGGTTTTAATGTATATGCTGTTTTGGGTGATGGCGAAATAGAGGAAGGTCAGGTTTGGGAAGCCGCAATGTTTGCAAGCAATAAGGGGCTTTCAAATTTAACCGCATTTGTTGATTATAACAATCTTCAGATTGATGGAAGTATTGAAGAGGTTAACTCTCCCGCTCCTATTGATAAAAAGTTCGAAGCATTCGGTTGGCACACAATTATTATTGACGGTCATGATTTCGACCAAATCGAGAGTGCCTTAGCAGAGGCTAAAACCATTGATAAACCGGTTTGCATTATAGCTAAAACCACCAAAGGCAAGGGCGTTTCTTATATGGAAAATGCTGTTAATTGGCACGGCGCCGCACCAAATGATGAGTTGGCAGCTGAGGCTCTTGATGAACTGAATGCTTATTTGAAAGAGCTTGAGGCTTGATAGGAGGGGTAAGAGAATGTCAGAAATCAAAAAAGTTGCAACAAGAGCGGCTTACGGTGCCGCATTAGCAGAATTAGGCGCTATCAGAGATGATTTTGTTGTTTTAGATGCAGACCTTGCTGCCGCCACACAGACAGGAATGTTTAAAAAAGCATTTCCTGAAAGATTTTATGATTGCGGAATCGCAGAGCAAAATATGGTAAGTATCGCTGCAGGTATTGCCGCTACCGGTAAAAAGGTATTTTGTAGTTCCTTTGCTATGTTTGCTGCAGGTAGAGCCTTTGAACAGGTTAGAAACTCTATCGGTTATCCTCATTTGAATGTTATTATCGGAGCGACACATGCTGGAATTTCAGTTGGTGAAGACGGCGCAACACACCAATGCAACGAGGATATTGCTTTGATGCGCAGTATACCGGGTATGACTATTATTAACCCTGCTGATGAAACCGAAGCAAAACTTGCAGTTGCCGCTGCTTTAGACCATGACGGTCCTGTATATCTTCGCTTTGGTAGATTAGCAGTTCCGGTTGTTTTTGGTGAGGATTACAAATTCCAAATCGGTAAAGGTGTTGAACTTAAAGAGGGCACCGATGTTACAATTATTGCCACAGGTCTTATGGTAGACGAGGCTATGAAGGCTTACGATTTACTAAAGGCTGAGGGAATAAGTGCAAGAGTTATCAATATGGCAACAATTAAACCCTTGGATAAGGAAATCGTTCTTAAAGCCGCTAAGGAAACAGGCGCTATCGTTACGGCTGAGGAACATTCAGTAATCGGCGGTTTGGGCAGTGCTGTAAGCGAAGTGATTTGTGAAGAGTACCCCGTTCCCGTTATAAAGCTTGGCGTTAATGACCAATTCGGTCATTCGGGTCCTGCAGTAAAGCTTTTGGATGAATTCGGGCTCAGAGCTGTTAATATTGTCGAAAAGGCTAAAAAAGCAATCGCTCTTAAAAAATAAAATTTCAAAGGCGTCTCCCCGGAGACGCCTTATTAATTAAAAGGAGAAAAAATATGTCAGACAAAAAGGCCGAGTTAATCCGTTCGGTGAAGTTTGTTCTTTTTTCTGCCAGTGCAGGAATAATACAGGTGGCATCATTTACTGTTTTTGAAGAACTTTTACATTTTACCCATTGGGTTTCATATCTAATTTCCCTAATTTTATCGGTGGTTTGGAATTTTACCTTAAATCGCAAATTCACGTTCTATTCGGCGAATAATATCCCTGTGGCAATGCTAAAGGTTGCAGTGTTTTATTTAATTTTCACACCGCTTTCTACTTGGTGGACTGCCTTTTTCACCGATAACATAGGTGTAAATGAGTACATAGTTTTGGTTGTCACAATGCTTATAAATTTTGTTACGGAGTACCTTTATGACCTTTTTATCGTATTTGGTAAAAGTATTGATACAGCCAAAAAAAGCAAAAACCTAAAAAATTGTTAATTTTTTAGCAATTTTTTAAAAATACTATTGCAATTTGACAAAAAATCGAATATAATGTATGTAGCGAAATTTGGACTTAAAGGAGTTATCAGAAATGACTAAAAACCCCACACTACTCAAATGGCTTGAGGAAATGAAAGAACTTTTGACACCGGACGAGGTTGTTTGGATTGACGGAAGCGATGAGCAACGCGAAGAGCTTCGTGCTTTGGCAGTCGAACTTGGTGAGCTTACAAAGCTTAATCAGGATGTTCTTCCCGGATGCTATTTACACCGCACAAATCCTAATGACGTTGCACGTGTTGAGGACCGCACATTTATTTGTTCTAAGACAAAAGAGAATGCAGGTCCTACCAATAACTGGTGTGACCCTGATGAAATGTACGAAAAGCTTTATAAAATAGCTAAGGGCAGCTATAAGGGCAGAACTATGTATGTTATCCCTTATTCAATGGGACCTATCGGTTCTCCTCTTGCTAAGATTGGTATTGAGATTACCGATTCTGTTTATGTTGTTCTTAACATGCTTATTATGACCCGCGTAAGCCCCAAGGTTCTTGAGGTTTTGGGCGACAGCGATGACTGGGTAAGAGGTTTACATTCACGTTGTGATGTTGACCCCGAAAACCGTTATATCTGCCACTTCCCCGAGGATAATACAATTATTTCTGTTAACTCAGGATACGGCGGAAACGTTCTTTTAGGTAAAAAGTGTTTTGCACTTCGCATAGCTTCTTATCAAGGTTGGAAAGAAGGCTGGATGGCTGAGCATATGCTTATCTTAGGTCTTCAGAATCCTAAGGGCGAGGTTAAATATGTTGCCGCTGCTTTCCCGTCTGCTTGCGGAAAGACCAACTTGGCAATGCTTATTCCTCCCGAGTATTTACGTAAAAAAGGCTATAAGATTTGGACCGTTGGTGACGACATCGCTTGGATGAAGATAGGTCCTGACGGCAGATTATATGCTATCAACCCCGAAAACGGTTTCTTTGGCGTTGCTCCCGGAACCAACGAGCACTCTAACTTCAACGCTCTCGAAAGCACCAAAAAGGATACTATTTTCACCAATGTTGCATTAAATCTTGACAACAATACTGTTTGGTGGGAAGGTCTTGACAAAAATCCGCCTGAGAATGCACTTGAGTGGAAGGGTAATCCTTGGAACCCCTCAATGTTTGTTAAGGCTGACAAGTCAACCTATGCTGCTCACCCCAATTCACGTTTTACTGCTCCTGCTGAAAATTGCCCCTGCATTTCAGACGAGTTCAATAAGGGTGCAGGTGTTCCTATCAGCGCTATTATCTTCGGCGGACGCCGTGCTAAGTGTGCCCCCCTTGTTTACCAATCAAAGGATTGGGTTAACGGTGTGTTTGTAGGCTCTGCAATGGCTTCTGAGACTACTGCTGCAGCTGCAGGTGCAGTAGGTGTTGTTCGCCGTGACCCAATGGCTATGCTTCCTTTCTGTGGTTACCACATGGGCGACTATTTCAGACATTGGCTCAGTATGGGTGAAAAGCTTGGCGATAAAGCTCCCAAGATTTTCAATGTTAACTGGTTCCGTACCGATGATGACGGCAACTTCTTGTGGCCCGGTTTCGGCGATAACATGAGAGTTCTTAACTGGATTATCGACCGTTGCGAGGGTAATGCAGACGCTTGCGAAACTGCTATCGGTTATGTTCCTAAGGCTGAGGATATTGACCTTACCGATTTGGATATGGATATGGATACCTTAAAGTCCATACTCAAGGTTGATAAGGACGTTTGGACCAAGGAAGCCGAGGAAATAGAGGAGCATTACAAGAAATTCGGTGACAGATTACCCGAAGAATTACGTGCTCAGCTTGAGGCTCTTAAGGCTAATTTGGCTAAAATGTAATTAAAATTTCAAAGAGAAGGCGACTGCCTTCTCTTTTTTTTGTTTATTTCGGAATTTCTATGTGAATTTTTTAACATTTTTATGAAAAAGGGGTTTTCAAATCGGGAAATATATGATACAATGTTACAGTATTATTGTGTCTTAATATAATTAATAATTATTTGCGGAAATTTTCTAAGGAGGAAAGGTTAATGCAAAAGAAAATAAGTAAATTACCTTTTAAAGGTACTGCTGAGCAGGAAAAACAATTAAAAGAAATAATTGATAGCAGCAAGCACGATAAAAGCTTACTGATGTCGGTTATGCAACAAGCACAGGATATATACGGATATCTACCTATTGAGGTACAAACTATGATAGCCGAGGGTATGAATGTGCCCCTTGAAAAGGTTTACGGTGTCGCTACATTCTATGCTCAGTTTTCGCTCTCTCCAAAGGGCGAATACAATATCTCTGTTTGCTTAGGAACAGCTTGTTATGTTAAAGGCTCAGGCGATATATTTGACAAGTTCAGCGAGAAGCTGGGAATTGGAGCAGATGAATGTACAGAAGACGGTAAGTTCTCTTTAACCGCTTGTCGTTGCATCGGTGCATGCGGTTTGGCGCCTGTTCTTACTGTTAACGAAGAGGTTTACGGTAGACTTACTGTAGACGATGTTGATGATATCTTAGCAAAATATATGTAATCCGAAGGGACAAAAAATATGAAAATCAGCACTATCAAGGAATTGCTTGACGCAGAGGTTATTTGTTGCGAGGAAGGGCTTAAACTTCACGTATATTCTGCATTCGGTAGCGATATGATGAGCGATGTTCTGGCTTTTGTAAAGGACCAAATGGTATTGCTTACAGGCCTTGTTAATCCGCAGGTTATCAGAACAGCGGTTATGATGGATATGAATTGCATAGTATTTGTCCGTTCAAAGCAACCTACTGAGGAAATGGTTCAGCTTGCTAAAGAAAACAATATAATTTTGCTCAGTACACAGAAAAAAATGTACGAATCTTGCGGTATTCTTTACAGCAACGGTCTTGTAGAAAACAAGGTGAAAAATGTCTAAGGTATTTAATTTCCATTACACAGTTGATGGAAAGGATTTTATATCTGCCGGCAATGCTTCTGTACAGCTCAAAAAGAATTTAATGCGTTTAGGGATAGACCCTGAAATTATTCGTAGGGTTTCCATCGCTATGTATGAAGGCGAAATTAATATGGTCATTCATGCAGGCGGCGGAGAAGCAGATGTTACCGTGACTGAAAATTGTATTGATATTTTACTTTCTGACAACGGCCCGGGAATTAAAGATGTTGATAAGGCAATGAGTGAAGGTTTCACCACTGCTAATGATGATATTTTGTCTTTGGGCTTTGGTGCCGGAATGGGACTTCCAAATATGAAGAAATATACTGATTATTTAGAGGTTAAAAGTGAGGTTGGTAAAGGCACATCTATCAGAATGAGAGTAAATCTCTAAAATTTTGATATTAAGTGTCAGACTGTTATTGATAATGGTCATATAAGGAGTGTGAACCTAATGAGAGTTAATGACCTTTTAAAGTGCGACGCTTTTAAGGAATTGACTATATCTGACGGTGAGCGTGAAATTAAAGGTGTTTATATAGGTGATTTGTTAAGTTGGGTTATGGGTAAGGCCAAGTGTGACGATGCTTGGATTACTATAATGTCAAATGTTAATGTTTTGGCAGTAGCAACTTTGACCGATTGCGCTTGTGTTATTTTAAGCGAAAATGTAGTTCCTGATAATGGCGTTACTGAAACCGCCAAGGAAAAAGAAATAAATTTAATTTCATTCACGGGCAGTAGCTTTGATGCTGCGGTTATGCTCGAAAAAATGATATGAAAAAGTATTATTACGATTTACACATACATTCCTGTTTATCTCCTTGCGCAGATGACGAAGCAACACCTAACAGTATTGCGGGAATGGGAAAAATTAATGGGTTAGACATTATGGCACTTACCGACCATAACACCTGTAAAAACTGTCCTGCTTTTTTCGAAGCGGCCAAGCGTTACGGAATATTACCCGTTGCGGGAATGGAATTAACAACATCTGAAGAAATTCATATGGTTTGTCTTTTTGAGTCTTTAGAAAAGGCTATGGAATTTGATGAGTTTGTGAGTACCAGACGAATGCTTATTCCTAACCGAGTTGATATTTTCGGCAAACAGCTCATTTGCGACAGCGAGGATAATGTGACAGGCGAAGAAGAACACCTTCTGTCGGTAGCTACTGATATTTCGGTTGATGAGGCTATTGAAATAGTAGGGAAATTCGGAGGAATTTGTTATCCTGCACATATTGATAGGGAATCTAACGGAATAGTTTCGATTTTAGGTACCGTTCCTGAGGATTTAGACCTTAGCTGTGTGGAAATTCGTGACAGCGAAAAGGCTGATGAATATAAAGAAAGATTTAATCTTAAAGACAAGCACATAATCTTTAGTTCAGATGCTCATTATTTACATTTGATTTCCGAGAAACTTAACTTCTTGAGTTTAGAGGAAATAACCGACCCTAAGAAAACAGGGGAACATATAATTAAATTTTTGAGGGATGGTGTATGAAGGAATTAGCCTTAAACATTCTTGATATTACGGAAAATTCGGTCAAAGCAAAGGCAACATTGACCCATATTTCCATAGATGAGACTGAGGAAAAGCTAATCCTTACTATTACCGATAACGGTGATGGAATGACCGATGAGGTGCTAAAAACCGTTACAGACCCTTTTTATACTACCCGCACCACCCGAAAGGTTGGTTTGGGGTTGCCTCTTTTGAAGTTGGAGGCGGAAATGACGGGAGGAAACATTGAAATCAAGTCCCGTCATATTGAAGATGACCCGATAAATCACGGCACATCAGTTTGCGCCGTATTTTATAAAAACCATATCGATTGTGTGCCGTTAGGCAATATAATCGAAACGGTTACAACTTTAATCCAAGGACATCCCGATACTGATTTTTTGTTCACTCATAAAATTGGAGGAAAAGAAGTGAGTCTTGACACAAGGGAACTTCGTTCTGTTTTAGAAGGTGTGCCTCTTAACACCTATGAGGTAGTTATATGGATTAAAGAATATCTCAAGGAACAATATTAATTAAGCTTTTCGGGAGGAAAGAAAATGAAATCATTGGCTGAATTACAGGCAATCAAGGAAAAAATGAAGAATAAGGTTGTTCTTCGTGAAGGCGTTAATGAATTCCGTGTAGTTGTAGGAATGGCTACTTGCGGTATTGCTGCGGGTGCCAGACCCGTTCTCAACGCTATTGTTGAGGCGGTAAATGAAAACGGATTATCGGACAAGGTTACCGTTTCTCAGACAGGATGTATCGGTCTTTGCCAATACGAGCCTATCGTTGAGGTTTACGAGCCCGGCAAGGAAAAGGTTACCTATGTTAAAATAGATTCTGATAAGGCAAAGGAAATCGTAGAAAAGCATATTAAGAACGGAAAAGTTGTAGTGGATTACACCATTTCCGGTCTCGAGTAATTTTGGAGGTTTAGTTTATGGTTCGTTCACATGTTTTAATTTGCGGCGGTACGGGCTGTACTTCCTCAGGAAGTATCGCTATTCAGGAAGCATTTGAAAACAATATCGAAGCATGCGGTCTTAGCGAAGAAGTTAAGGTTGTTCAAACAGGATGTTTCGGTCTTTGTGCTTTAGGTCCCGTTGTAATTGTTTATCCTGACGGTACATTCTACAGTCGTGTTACTGCAGATGATGTTAAGGAAATCGTTGAGGAACATCTGTTAAAGGGAAGAAAGGTAGAACGCTTGATTTACAGCGATACCGGTGAAGAGGTAGAAGATAAAACTGCTGTAGCTCTTAGTGATACCGCTTTCTATAAATCTCAGAACCGTGTAGTTCTTCGTAACTGCGGTGTTATCAACCCCGAAAGCATTGATGAATATATTGCGATGGACGGTTATGAGGCATTAGGTAAAGTATTAACCGAAATGACTCCCGAGGATGTTATTCAGGTTGTTAAGGATTCAGGACTTCGCGGACGCGGAGGCGGCGGATTCCCCACAGGACTTAAATGGTCTTTGTGTGCTCCTAACAAGGCAGACCAAAAATATGTTGTTTGTAATGCAGACGAGGGTGACCCGGGTGCGTTTATGGACCGTTCTGTTCTTGAGGGCGACCCACACTGCTTAATCGAAGCTATGGCTATTGCCGGATACGCTATTGGCGCAACTGAAGGTTATGTTTATGTTCGTGCTGAGTATCCTATCGCTGTTAAGCGTTTGCAAAAGGCTATTGATGATGCCCGTGAGTACGGTCTTTTAGGCAAAGACATCTTTGGCTCAGGCTTTGACTTTAACCTTTATATCCGTCTTGGTGCCGGCGCATTCGTTTGCGGTGAGGAAACAGCTCTTATGACCTCTATTGAGGGTAACCGTGGTGAGCCCAGACCTCGTCCTCCTTATCCTGCAGTTAAGGGTCTTTTCGGCAAACCTACCGTTGAAAACAACGTTGAAACCTTTGCAAATATTCCTCAAATCATTCTTCGCGGTGCTGAGTGGTTTGCTTCAATGGGTACCGAAAAATCCAAGGGTACTAAGGTATTCGCTTTGGGCGGTAACATTAATAATACAGGTCTTGTTGAAATCCCGATGGGTACTACACTTCGTCATATCATAGATGATATCGGCGGCGGTATTCCTAACGGCAAAAAGTTCAAGGCAGCTCAAACAGGTGGTCCTTCGGGCGGATGTATTCCTGCATCCCTTATCGATACCGAGGTTGATTACGATAACCTGACAGCTATCGGCTGTATGATGGGCTCGGGCGGTCTAATCGTTATGGATGAAGACACCTGTATGGTTGATATGGCTAAATTCTTCCTTGAGTTTACCGTTGATGAGTCCTGCGGTAAGTGTACTCCTTGCCGTGTAGGTACTAAGAGACTTCTCGAATTACTTGATAAGATTACAAAGGGCAAGGGAACCTTAGAGGACGTTGACCGTCTTGAAGAACTTTGCTACTATATTAAGCAAAATTCACTTTGCGGACTTGGTCAAACCGCTCCTAACCCTGTGCTTGCAACACTTAACTTCTTCCGTGAGGAATATGTAGCTCACGTTGTTGATAAGAAGTGTCCCGCAGGTGTTTGTAAAGACCTTCTCACATTTACTGTTGATAAGGATAAATGTATCGGTTGTGGTATGTGTGCAAGAAACTGTCCTGTTAATGCAATTATTAAGACCGATTACATAGCACCCGGTCACAAACTTCCGTCCTACGAAATTGATGCTGAAAAATGTATCAAGTGCGGTGTTTGTATGGGCAACTGTAAGTTTAAGGCAATAAATAAAATATAAGAAAGGAGCCTTATAATAATGGATATGATAAATGTAAAAATTAATGGTATTAATGTAACTGTAGAAAAAGGCTCCACCGTTTTGGATGCCGCTCGTGCAGCAGGTATTGAAATTCCAACCCTTTGCTTTATGAAGGAAAAGAATGAAATCGGTGCTTGCAGAATTTGTATGGTTGAGGTTAACGAGGGCAGAGGTTTCCGTATGGTAACTGCTTGCGTTTATCCTTGTAGCGACGGTATGGAGGTTTTAACCAATACCGAAAAGATTCAAAAGAGCAGAAAAACAACCTTGGAGTTGATTCTTTCAACCCACGAAAAGAAATGCTTGTCTTGTGTTCGTTCTACAAATTGCGAGCTTCAAAAGCTTTGCCGTGACTACGGTGTAGAGGAGTCTGCTTTCGATGGCTTTAAGCCCGAGTTCGAGCTTGATAATTCCACACCTCACCTCGTTAGAGATAACAACAAATGTGTTCTTTGCCGCCGTTGTGTAGCTGTTTGTGAAGAGCAGTATGTTGGAGTTATCGGTGCTAACAATCGTGGTATTGACACTAATATTGGTACTCCTTTTGAGGTTGGTCTTTCTAAAGTTCCTTGTATTTCTTGCGGTCAATGTACTGCTGTATGTCCTACAGGTGCTTTGGTTGAGAAAGATGATACCGATAAGATTTGGGCTGCTTTGGCTGACCCGACTAAGCATGTTGTTGTTCAGACTGCTCCCTCTATCAGAGCTACTCTTGGCGAGTGCTTTGATATGCCTGTTGGCACTAATGTTGAGGGCAAAATGGTTTCTGCTTTACGTAGACTAGGCTTTGACAAGGTGTTTGACACCGACTTCGCCGCTGACCTTACTATCGTTGAGGAAGCAAATGAATTGGTAGAGCGTATCAATAACAACGGCGTTCTTCCTATGATTACCTCTTGCTCACCCGGTTGGGTTAAGTTCTGTGAGTACTACTATCCTGATATGATTTCACATCTTTCTTCTTGTAAATCTCCTCAGCAAATGGCTGGCGCTGTTATCAAGACCTACTATGCTGAGAAAGCAGGAATTGATGCTAAGGATATCGTTTCGGTTTCTGTAATGCCATGTACTGCTAAGAAGTTCGAAATCGGTCGTGACGACCAATCTGCCGCAGGAGCTCCCGATGTTGATATAGCTATCACCACACGTGAGCTTTCTCGTATGATTATGCGCGCAGGCATTAACTTTACAGCGCTTCCCGATGAAGAGTTTGACTCTCCTTTGGGTGACGATACAGGTGCTGCTGTTATCTTTGGTGCTACCGGTGGTGTTATGGAGGCAGCTCTTAGAACTGCTAACGACTGGTTAACAGGTAAAGATAACACAGAAATCGACTTTACTGCTGTTCGTGGAACAATGGGACTTAAGCAGGCTACTGTTAATATCAACGGCAGTGATATCAAGGTGGCTGTAGCAAGCGGTGCCGCAGCTGCTAAGGTTGTTATGGACAGAATGAAGAATGGCAACCCCGACGGTTGGGTATTTGTTGAGATTATGGGATGCCCCGGCGGATGTGTAAACGGCGGCGGTCAGCCTATCCAACCTCAAAGCGTTCGTGATACTGTTGACCTTAAGGCTGTTCGTGCTAAGGCTCTCTATGACCAAGATGCCGCAATGAGCATTAGAAAGTCACACGAGTCTCCCGTTGTAAAGACTCTTTACAGCGAGTGGTATGACGGTTTTGGCGGTCATAAGGCTCACCACGACCTACATACAAGCTATGTGGCACGTGAGAAATATTCTAAGTAATTTTTAATTAAAAGGGCACGAAAGTGCCCTTTTTTGATGCTTTACATAGTTAGTGGCAACATTTTTCTATTGACAAATTGACATAATATGATAAAATAATAAAGAATTAAATATAGTTCCTTATCAAGAGTGGTGGAGGGTATCGGCCCTGTGAAGCCCGGCAACCTGTTATTCAAGGTGCTAAATCCGACGGTTTAACCGAAAGATGAGGTTTGTTTTCTGACCGCTTCTTTTTGGAGCGGTTTTTTATATTAAAAAAGAGGAAGTTATTATGAAAAAGTTTTTATTTACATCTGAATCTGTAACAGAGGGTCATCCCGACAAAGTTTGCGATAGAATTTCGGATTCTGTTTTGGATGCGATTTTATCGCAGGATAAAAATGCCAGAGTTGCTTGCGAAACCTTTGCGACTACAGGTATGATAAATGTTATGGGTGAGATTACTACCACCGCACAGGTGGATATCCCACAAATTGTGCGAGACGCTCTTTGCTATATCGGTTATGATAGCCCTGAGGCAGGTTTTGACGGTAAAACTTGTGCTGTTCTTACCTCGATTGATAAGCAGTCTCCTGATATCGCTATGGGAGTTGATAATTCCCTTGAGTATAAGGACGGCGAAGAGGATGAGTATAATCTTCATGGGGCCGGCGACCAAGGTATGATGTTCGGTTACGCTTGTGACGAAACCGAGGAATTGATGCCATTGGCTATATCATTAGCTCACGAGATGGCAATTAAGCTGACAAATGTGAGAAAATCGGGTGAGCTTAAATATCTTCGTCCTGACGGTAAAACCCAGGTTACGGTGGAGTATAACGGAGGTGTTGCTACACGAATTGATGCTGTTGTAGTATCTACTCAGCATAAAGAGGATGTAACACTTGAGCAACTGCGCAAGGATATTTTGGAAAAGGTTATAAAACCCGTAATTCCCGAAGAGCTGTTGGATGAAGATACAAAAATCTACATTAACCCAACAGGTCGCTTTGTTGTAGGCGGTCCTCAAGGTGATACAGGTCTTACGGGCAGAAAAATCATTGTTGATACATATGGCGGTTATGCCCGTCACGGCGGCGGTGCTTTCTCGGGTAAGGACCCAACTAAGGTTGACCGCTCAGCGGCATATGCCAGCCGTTATGTTGCTAAAAATATAGTTGCTGCAGGACTCGCAGAGAAATGCGAAATTCAGTTGGCTTACGCTATCGGTGTTGCAAAGCCTGTTTCGGTTATGGTTGAAACTTTTGGTACAGGTAAGGTAAGTGATGAAAAAATCGCCGAGGCTGTTAAAAAGGTATTTGACCTTCGCCCTGCCGCTATTATCGAAACATTGGGACTCAGGTCTCCCATTTATACCGCAACTTCTGCTTACGGTCATTTCGGCAGAAAAGACGTGAGCCTACCTTGGGAAAAGACAGATAAGACAGAGGAATTAAAAGCGGCTTTAGATTTTTGAGGTGTTTTAAGTTGTATAAAATATTAGATAAAAGGGTTTTAAACAGTGAAGTTACAGCGCTCACTCTCGATGCACCATTTATAGCAAGAAAGGTGCAGCCCGGTCAATTTGTTATTATAAGAATAGATGAAAAAGGCGAAAGAGTACCCTTAACTGTTGCGGATTTTGACCGTGAAAAGGGTACTGTTACAATAATTTTTCAGGCAATAGGCTTTTCAACAAAGAAATTGGCTCAGCTTAATGTAGGGGATAGCATATCCGACTGCGTAGGCCCTTTGGGTTGTCCAACAGAATTTGGAACTCCTAAAAAAGCCATCGTAATAGGTGGCGGTGTGGGTTGCGCTATTGCATACCCACAAGCAAAGGCTCTTTATAATATGGGCGTTGATACAACTGTTATAGCAGGTTTCAGAAATAAGGATATCGTTATTTTAGAGGATGAAATGAAAGCGGTATCAAATAATCTTTATATCACAACCGATGACGGCTCTTACGGTCATAAGGGCTTCGTTACCGATGTTTTAGCAGATTTGATTTCTAAAGAAGCTTACGATTTAGTAATAGCTATCGGCCCTGTTCCTATGATGAAATTTGTTGCAAAAACCACCAAGGAACAAAACATTAGGACGATTGTAAGCTTAAATCCTGTGATGATAGATGGTACAGGTATGTGCGGCGGATGTCGTGTAACTGTTGGTGGACAAGTTAAATTTGCTTGTGTTGACGGCCCCGATTTTGACGGTCATTTGGTTGATTTTGATGAGCTGATGCGCAGAAACGGATTTTACAAATCCGAGGAAGCGCACGCTTGCAGATTGGAGGCTGAGGTTAATGGCTGATATGTCGCCCATAAAAACTCCAATGCCTGAACAGGCACCGAATATCCGCAATAAAAATTTTGAAGAAGTATCTTTAGGCTACACCCCTGAAATGGCAGTTGCTGAGGCGAATCGTTGTCTTGGCTGTAAAAATATGCCTTGTGTTGCAGGCTGTCCCGTTAATGTGCAAATTCCCGATTTTATTAAGAAGATAGCCGAGGGTGATTTTGAAGGCGCCTACCTTAAAATTAGCGAAACTAACGCACTTCCTGCTGTTTGCGGTCGTGTTTGTCCTCAAGAATGTCAATGCGAGGGCAAATGTGTCAGAGGTATAAAAGGTGAAAGCGTTGCTATTGGCAGACTTGAGCGTTTTGCGGCTGATTTCTACAGGGAAAACTGTGAAAAAACCGTTCCCGAAATTAAACAAAACGGCAAAAAGGTTGCTGTTATCGGTGCAGGCCCTGCCGGTCTTACCTGTGCGGGCGATCTTGCTAAGCTTGGCTACAAGGTTACTATTTTCGAAGCATTCCACACACCGGGCGGTGTTTTGGTTTACGGAATTCCCGAATTCCGCTTGCCCAAATCTATAGTTGCCAAGGAAATCAAGGGACTTGAGGATTTAGGCGTGGAAATTAAAACCAATATGGTTATAGGTAAAACCTTGACGGTTGATGAAATTATAGAAATGGGCTATGAGGCTGTATTTATAGGCTCGGGTGCCGGTCTTCCAATGTTTATGGGCATTGAGGGTGAGGGAAGCGTAGGCGTTTATTCCGCAAACGAATTTCTAACCCGTATAAACCTTATGAAAGCCTATCTTGATGATTACGATACGCCTATCAAAAAGGCAAATTCTGTTGCTGTTGTGGGTGGCGGAAATGTGGCTATGGATGCAGCTCGCTGTGCTAAGCGTTTGGGAGCAGAGCATGTATATATTGTCTACCGCCGTGGCGAGGCAGAAATGCCCGCTCGAAAGGAAGAAATCCACCACGCCAAGGAAGAGGAGATTGAGTTCAAGCTCCTTTGTAACCCTGTTAGAGTAATTTCTGATGAAAACGGCAGAGTGACAGGACTTGAGTGTGTTAAAATGGAACTCGGTGAGCCTGACCAAAGCGGCAGACGCCGTCCCGTTGCGATTGAGGGCTCTGAGTTTGTTCTCGATGTAGAGTCGGTTATAATGGCTTTAGGCACATCTCCTAATCCGCTTATCAGAACTACTACCGAAGGAATTGACGCCAATAAATGGGGTTGCCTTGTGGTTGACGAGGGACTGCAGACTACAAAACAAGGAGTCTATGCAGGCGGTGATGCCGTCACAGGCGCCGCTACGGTAATTTTAGCGATGGGCGCCGGAAAAACTGCCGCCGCTTCAATAGATGAATATTTAAGTAATAAATAATTTAGAAAGACTATTCGCAGGAATAGTCTTTTTATTATATAACGAAAACCACGCGATAGTCGCGTGGTTCAAAAGAGGTTAAAGGATTTATATATGCTGGTAAGTATCCCGCCAAAAATGAGCGTTTCAGGGTTTATGGGATATTTATTACTTCTATAGCATCAGTCTAAAGCTATATGTAAACTGCTTTTTGTATCTGTTTGCACAGTGGTAGTTAGGTTTAAATTTTGGCGATTATGTTTTCGGATAAAACATCGGCGGTATCGGTGTTTTTAGGGTCGAGTGCGCCGCTTTCGGTTACAAACACGACTGCATCTTTTGACACTGCCAGATGATGCCAAATTGAGGCCTTTACTGTATAGGCGGTATTCTTTAAAAGAGGGGTAACAACACACTCTTCGCCTGTTTTTTCACGGGTAAAAAGTGTGGCAGAACCTTCTAATAAAATAAACACTTCATCGGTATCGTTATGCCGTTTCATTACTTTTACTTTGCCTTCGGCATAGGCATCAGAGTGGGTTATAAAGGCACATATAAAATGTTCGTTTTTTTCTACTTTGCAAAAGCCGTTGTGGGAAAAGGTGTTTTTGGTTACCATGAGTTTTCTCCTTATAAGACAAGATTTACATTCTTTTTTTGGTATTGCTTGGGGGTTTGGCCGGTTCTTAATTTAAACTGCTTAATGAAATAAGCCGAGGAGTTAAAACCACTTTTCCAAGCGACGGTTGAGATGTCCCAATCGGTTGTGACGAGATAGTTTTTAGCCATTCTTATTCTGTAATGGAGCAGATAAGAGTGAAGAGTTTCACCGGTGGCCTTTTTCATAAGTTGACTTAAATAATAGGGGTGGTAATTAAACCTTTCGGCAATATCCTTGTTTGTGATTTCGGTTTCGTGATAGTGGCGATGGATATAGTCAATAATTTGTGGGATTATCTTGAATTCTGCGGAAATACTAGCCTCTCTCAAAAGGTCAAGTAGGCACAACTTTATAAGCGCCGAAGTTGTTTCACGGTAATATTGATTTTTATGTAGATATTCGTCGGTGCAGCGTTTTAAGGTTTCGGAAAGTCTGGGTATACGCAAAACTATTGCCGACTGAAATTCCTTTGGCAACTCATACTTTAAAACTTTTTCGGGGTTATAGTCATGCTCCTGCGCCGTGCCGAGCGAATCTTTGAAATGGGCATATTTGTTTGTTAAATCTAAATCAAAAACGAGGGCGGAGGGAGGTTGACTATCGGTAGCGATGAAACGGTAACGGGTTGCTAAAGGCAGATAAATTATCGTATTATCTGATATTTCAAAGGTTTTTTCTCCTGCTTCAAGATAGCAATTACCGTTTGGAAAATAAAAAAGACGACAATCATAGCAATAATGCGTAGAGTTGTCTAAATTGAAATTTTGATGGTATTTTGCGTATCGGATGTACGGATTAATTTCTTGTACAGTCAATTTTGTCACCAATCTTTGTTTTGTTATATTTTTGCTTGGTTTCTTTACACATTATAACACCAATAAAATGTATAATCAAGATAAAGTTGTTAAAAAGGGGGAGAGATATGAAGTTTTCTGTAGGATGGGGACAAAGGGCAGACTCACGATTTGTCGACGAGATAATCAAACAAAAAGAAAAAATTGGTGAAGTTTATTTTTCGTGGGGCAACTATGCCAACGGACGAAACAATCAACTTAAGGTTGCGGGGTTAACTTCCGTTGAAGCTGCATCTCGTCAATCCGAGGAACTTAAAAGGATAAGCGATGCAGGAATTCCGCTTAATATTCTCTTCAACGCTATGTGCTATGGCAGGCATAGCCAGTCACGAGCTTTTTTTGAAGGCATAGGTGAGACGGTGGACTATCTTATAAATCAGTATCATCTCACTTCGGTAACTACTACTTCACTTCTAATTGCACGATTTATAAAGGAGAATTTCGAAGGTCTTGATGTTAGGGCTTCGGTTAATATGGGCATCGGAACAATAGAGGGTCTTGAATATGTAAAAGACTATTTTGACAGTTTTTATGCTGCGAGGGAGCTTAACCGCAACCTTTTGGAACTTAAAAAACTTAGAAAATGGTGCGACGCTAATGGAAAGCGGCTTTATGGTCTTGCAAACAGCGGTTGTTTAAATTATTGTTCGGCACATACTTTTCACGATAATCTTGTGGCGCACGAGACAGAAATATCTGAGATGGATAACGGATATGCTTTCAATGGTGTTTGCTCACAGTATCTAAAGAGTGAAGCAAACCGAAATGCTGTTTTCGATAACACCTCTTATATAAGGCCTGAGGATATTGGTATTTATGAAGATATATTTAGTGGAATGAAACTTGCGACGCGAGTAAATCACGACCCTGTAAGAGTGCTGTCTTCTTATGTGAAAGGTCATGCGGTTGGAAGTACTTTATCACTTCTTGAACCTGATCATACCGCTCTTATCTATCCCTTTGTTTTGGAGAATAGTAGGATAGAATCTGAAATTCAAGATGGCAAATTGGTTTATAAAAATTTGGAAAATGCTCTTGTAAAATTGGAGGATGACATATGTTAACAAGTGAAATGATTAAAAAAGCGGCATACGAAGCAGGCGCCGACAAGTGTGGCATCGGTCCGATGTCCCGTTTTGAAGGCGCTCCACCTGAAATGGACCCGAGACGACTTTTTCCAAATGCGAAAAGTTGCATTGCATTCGCTTTCAGAATTCCCAGAGGTGTTCAAAGAGGAATCGAAGAGGGAACTCAGTTTTATCAGTATCCCTCGATGGCTTATGGCGGAATAAATGAAATTTATGCTCCAGCCGTTCTCTACCATGTAGGAAAAGTTATTGAGGACGAGGGCTATGAGGCTGTAGTTTACCGTAACACCGGTGCTAGAGGTGTTGTTTCGGATATGGATGGCTCCCCCGGAAACACTCTTTCTCCTGAGGAGCAAATTGAAGTTAGCAAGCATGCTAAGGGTAAGACCGCTCACCATAGGAGTGTTCAGTTTACTCGCGAGGTAGAAGAAGGCAAAGTGCCGCCCGACCTACAGTTCCAATTCCGTATTGCAGCTGTTGCTTGCGGTCTTGGTGAGATTGGTTGGAGTAAAATGCTTCTCACTCCGGAATTTGGACCCCTTCAGCGTGTTGCGTTTATCTTTACGGATGCAGAACTTGAATATGATGAGATGTATAGCGGTGAACCGCTTTGCAGAAAGTGCGGTGCTTGTGTACGCGAGTGTCCCGGCGGATGTATCCCGCCAATAAATTCAGGCAAAACAATATCAATTGACCTTGCAGGTAAGACTTGTGAATGGGGCGATATTGATATGTGGCGTTGCTATGCATTTTATACCCACGGTGGCAGATACTACAATCCTTTTGTACCGAAGGAAGTTTTCGATAAAAACGAAAATGGTATGCTCGATTTGCTTGAGGGTGTAACCGATGAAGCAAACGAAAAAGAAGTTATGAAGGTATACACTGCACTTGAAAAGTACTTCCCAAGCTGGGTAGGATACAATATGGCGAAGTGCGGCGGATGTATCCGAGCCTGTGTAAGTATGCTCGAGAAAAAGGGCGGCTGTATGGAAGGTCGATTCAAAGAGCCTTTGCGCAAAGGCAAGGCTTGGAAAATGGATAGATAAGGAGGGGTGAATTGTGACAGCTGAATTTATAAAACAAAAAGCCAAGGAACTTGGTGCCACTATTTGCGGTATCGGTAATGTTGAGCTTTTAAGAGATGAGGATGCAAGACGCAATCCTTTCTGCATCCTACCGGGTGCGAAGTGCATAATTGGGTTTGGTATTAAAATTCCGCGAGGTCTTTTTAATGCGATGGACAGAGGAACTCAGTTTTACAATTATACAAATATAGGCGTTAAGTACATAGATGAAACATTTGCTGAAATATTCCTTCTTAAGATGGGTTCGCTTATTGAAAATGAAGGGTATGACGCATGCCTTCAGAGAAGTATTCCCGGATTTAAAATCAAGGGTGACAAATCTACAAACCCCGAAGTTAGCAGAATATTTGAGTTACAGTTTGCTTCGCCTGTTTCTCCCGATAAGCCGGTTCCTGATGTTATTATTGATTACAACAAGGCGGCAGAGGTTTGCGGACTTGGTAAAGAGGGTATGCACGGTAAGGTTATTGCTCCCAAATATGGCACATTTATGAGATATGTTTACATAATTACCGATATGCCGCTTGAGTGTGACGAGCCTTTTACAGACGCTATTTGTGATAATTGCGGAGAGTGTATCAATGCTTGTCCGGGTAATGCTGTGACACCTAATGGGGTGGACAGTTGGCAGTGTAGCGTATATTATAGAGGCGCTCATCGTTCTAACCCATTTATGACAGATGACTTTTTGAAAGACCACCCGGAAAGAGACGCGATATTAAACGGTGAGAAGCGTTTTGACAGCGAGAGTGCGAAAGAAATATATAATTCTCTTCGCTTTTTGCCGAACACCCATTTCGGTTATGTACCTTGTCTTTGTGGTAAGGCTTGTGAAATGGTTTGTTACAAGCATCTTAAGGAGGTAGGGAAGCTATGAGAGATAAAATCATTGAAATAGCGAAAAAATATGACGCTGATATTGTTGGCTTTGCGCCTGCCACACGTTTTGAGAAGAACGACCCGATTTTTAAGATTTTCCCCGAAACCAAAACGGTTATCGGTCTTGGTTTCCGCGTACTTCGTGGAATTTATCGCGGTGTTGAAGAAGGAACGACATATTATCAGTACACTACAATGGGTGTAGAAAATCTCGAGGAAACAGTAATGCCACTTGCCCTTATCAATGTGTCGAATTACATTGAAGAAGAAGGCTTTGAGGCTATTCCCCAAAGAAAAAATCCGCTTATTTTAAACGAAGAGGGAACAACTAACCCTGAAGTTGACTATACAGATGTATATCATGGTGTAAAGGCTGAAAATCAGATTGATTTTGTTAACTGTGCAGTACAGTGCGGACTTGGCGAGTTAAGTAAAATCAATAGTATTTTAACACCAGAATACGGTCCGTTTATCCGTTATTGTTTTATACTTACTGATGCACAACTTGAAGAAACACCCCTTGCAAAGCCTTACCTTTGCGACGGTTGTGATGAGTGTATCAAGGCTTGTCCCGGAAAAGCTATAGCAGAAGACGGCAAAACAGACAGTTGGCGCTGTGCGGTATATTATAATGGTGCTAACGGTTCAAAGAATCCGTTTATGCCGCCCGATTCTTTCCCCGATTTTGAGAACAGAATGGAGATTATAAACGGAACTGCGGAATTTGATGCTGATGAGGCTAAAGATATTCTTGACAGCATATATTTCTATCCGCCTGCAAAGCATTTCTACCGCACATCTATTTGCGGAAGAGCTTGCGACCGTGCTTGTTATATACATCTTGAGGAAAAAGGAGTTCTTACAAAGAGTTTTAATAAGAAATTCCGTGAGAAAGAAGATTGGAAACTCAGCACTAAACAATTCGAAACAAAAAAACGTGAAAAAGAATGGGATTTTGGAGGTAACAAATAATGAAAGAAAAAATGAGAATAGCCATTATTGGCTGCGGCCGTTTTGCTCAATTTTTTGTGCCGCTTTTTAAGGCGCATCCAATAGTTGAGCAAGTATATGTATGCGATCTTATTAGAGAGCGTGCAGAAGATTTTGCTCAGAGATTTGGCGTAAAAATTGTTGATAGTTATGAAGAGGCACTTGAACGTGAAGATATCAATGCTATTGCAATTTTCACACAGCGTTATAAGCATGGCCCGATGGCTATCGATTCTCTTAAAGCTGGAAAGCATGTTTATAGCTCGGTTCCTTGTGCTACTAAGGTAGAGGAAATAATCGAGATTGAACGTCTCGTTCGTGAAACCGGTCTTACATATTCAATGGGTGAAACCGGTTTCTACCGTGGACCTACATGCTTCTTACGCCGTGAGATGAAAAAGGGCACATTTGGTAAATTTGTTTTCGGTGAAGCACACTATAACCACGATATCAGAAATATGGAGCAAAGTTTCAGAAGCTCAGCAGGCGACGATTGGAAGCAGTATGCAGGTATTCCGCCTATGTACTACCCCACCCACTCAACCGCTATGATTCTCGGCTCTATGCCTGGTGTATACGCTAAAAAGGTTGTTGCATTTGGTTTTGCAGGAAGTCCAAGAACTGATATTTACGGCACAGAGGGTCAAAATCTTTATAACAATCCATTTGCTAACACCACTATGCTTCTCGAACTTTCAAATGGTGGTCTTGCAAGAATTTCCGAAAATAGATGTGTTGGTTGGTATTGCCCTGAAACATATATTCCTAACTTCTATGGTACTGATGCTGGTTACGAATTTTCAGTAGCACATCATCACCTTTCTACATGGGACCCCGAAAATCCCGGTAAAACAATTATGCAGGATGTAACTGCTGAACTTCAACCGGAAAGCATTACTAAATCTATAGAAGAAGATTATGCAAAAGCTATTCAAGATATTGCAAGCGGTGCAGGACATTGCGAGACTTCTCCGATTCAGCCCACAGCAAGACTCCCGAAAGAGTTTGAAGGTATCGAAAACAGGCACAACGGAACACATCACTTCCTTATTGATGACTTTATGCGCGCTTATGAGACAGGTAAGCTTTCTCCTTGCAACATTTGGCAGGTGGCTCGCTTTAACATTCCAGGTCTTATGGCACATGAGTCTGCGCTTCAAGGCGGCGTGACAATGGATGTTATCGACCTTGGAGATCCGCCGGCTGATTGGGAAGTGCTTTCAGATATAGAATAAATCCGTTAAACATAAATAAACACACATTTCATAAAGGGGTTTTATTATGATGGATGTAAATATAATGCAAGGCAGACAGTTAGGAGTTAATGACCCCGTAGGTGTTGGTGTTGGCCTTTCGGTGGAAAGACTTGAAAAAGTTTTAGAGGAAACCTTGCCTGAACTTTGGGTAAAGGTTACCTCTAAGGCACACTGTTGCACACTCGAATGGCAGCAGTGTGAGGAGGCAGACCGTTACCGTGTGGATCTTTATCGCATTGAAAATAGAGGACCGTCCATGCGTGCTTTAAACTATATAATGGTGCAAAGTGATTGGACCGAAAACACCACTTTGGATACTGTAGAACTCCACCAAATGACCTCTTACCGTGCAATAATTTTTGCATATAAGGGAGAAAAATTTGTTGGCAGATACAAGCCGGAATACTGCGTTGTTGCACATCAGACTGTCGGCAACATGCTTTGTGATAATTGTGATGATTATAATGAAGATGAGCCTAACATACTGCGCGATAATATAAAAGCATTTTCATCGCTTCCCGCAGAGAAAAGTGTTATTTTAAACGATAACCCCGAACGAGGCTTTAGAACCGAGGGGATATATTCCATTCCCTCAAAAGAAGAAATAGGTGAATGGTCTCGTGAAAGAGTAATTGATAGAGTAATTAAAGGGTATAAAGAGAGTATACTCAATGAAAAGGTGAAGGTGTCGAGAGTATATTTTGTTCTTGAAAATTATGTAACCGAAGACCAACTTCCCGATGCCGTTATTGATTATATGGATGCCGTTTACGAGGCTCACAAGATACTTGGCGTTCGTATGTATCTTTGCCATTTTTATATGAGAGGTCAAGTGGTGGACCAACCTCCGCTTGAAAGAGTGCTTACCCATTTGGGACAGATAAAGTCGCTATTACATAAGCATAAAGACATTTTGTATGCGGCTAATTTCACATTCTTGGGAAGATATGGTGAATGGACTTCTATTCGTATACCTTTCGATTACCAAAAATTCGTTAACGAGTTTATGGATGCGGTACCTCCCGAGATAAGACTAATTGTGCGTCAGCCAAGAACAAAAGCGGCTTATGTTAATCCGGAATACTGGAGATATCCACGAATAGGATTTGCCGACGATGCTTGCCACGGACTTGTTTATGAGAGTTTGGATGTCGGTCAAGGATATAATCAACCGGGTAGTGTATGGTGGGATATGGATATTAAAGAGTCGCCGTACACTGTAAATGATACAGAACTGTTTACTACAAGATGGATACGAATGGCAGGAAGTTGGCCCGATGGCTATGGTTGCATGCAAAGTTTATCGCAAAAGCATACTTCGACGCTTAGTATGGAGCATGGATACTCTGATGTTTTCCGTTTCGGAGGTGAGCTTTCACAGACCTGTTTACAGGGTTGGAAAGGACAAGAGGTAACACCCGAAATGTTGCTTGCTTTTGGTCTTGCGGTATCACCTAATTGGTTTTTTGACAAAGAGGGAAATCGAGTTCGTAGAAATGTGTTTGAGTATCTGCGTGATTATGTAGGTTATCGTTTTTCGGCTGAAAGTCTTAAGGTGTCGGTAGATGATGAAATTAAACTTTCGCTCAAACTTAAAAACTACGGATATACTGCAGGTTTCAACCTGAAAAGCGGCTTTGTACTTCTGGATGAAGATTATAATGTTGTATGCGAAACTGAAGCGGGAGACCCGGAGGTTTGGTATGGCACAAATCCTGCTGTCTATGAAGACAGGGATCTGCTGGAGCATACCGTTAATGCGGCGCTCTCAATCCCGAATAAAAACGGCAAGTATATGATTGGCCTATACCTTAAAAATCCTATAGGACAAAATGCTCGTCTTGATAATGCAATACCGTTTAAGAACGGCTACAACATTTTATACAGCTTTAGAAAAGATTAACAAAAAAACCTTCAGTCTTATTTTGGGACTGAAGGTTTTTTTATGT
>JAZONB010000122.1:0-3775 GCA_045654305.1 Acutalibacteraceae bacterium
CAAAAATGATGTTTCTTTTAATGTTCATAAATTGGGTGCGTTAAAAAGTTACACCCAAAATTACACCCAATTTTTCATATATCAAAATGCACCCTATGAGTTTCAATGAATTTAACAATTTTATAAACGCTTAATTTACAATAATTTGAGATTTTATGATTTTCTGTGATTCTGTAAGTTCTGGAGCCTCTCTCTCCGCAAACCAATTTTAAAAACGAAACAGCAACCTTGGTTGCTGTTTTTTTATTTATGTCAAGCACCGCAAGTTTACTTGCAGGTGTTAGGTATAAAAAATCGTTTTTTTTATTGGTTTGCAAGGATGCCCGTGGCAGAGAATGAGATCTTTGAACGAAGCGAAAAAATCCCTGCGGGAGCAAAAGGGATCACGGAGCAAAGCGACGTAATCCCCTAAAAACAAAAAAAAATCGCTAACAAAAGTTAGCGATTTTTTGCTTACACACTACAAATCTTCACCATTTGCTTTATTATATTCATTGTCGTAATACATGGCTATAAAATAGTCATCATAAAAGTTCACAATTTTAAACCATACACTTTTCTTTGATATAAAAGACAACAAACTAAGAGATTCAGATAGATACTCAATATACTCCTCTTTAGACACCCCTTTCAAGTATTCCGCCACAACTTTTTCATTCTCAAGATTACTTAGTCCTATTTCTAAATACATATTATAAATAAGAGGACAATCTTTTTTTATCATCGGATTATTAAAGAAAGTGAGTGTATCCGGTTTCTGATAAAAACTTGCTTCGTATGTTTTTTCTTTTAAACCCATCTCATAACTAATATCTTCATCATAAGGAATTACATAAGAAGTATCCTTATTAATCAAAGAGGTTATATACTTTTTATTGTTCGAAAACTGATTACACAGCTCATTATACCTAACTTTGATTTGTTGTTCACTCCTTGCTGCTTTATCAAAAACAGCTATTCTCCATACTTTATTTCCATTTGTTACTACAGAGACCTCAACTTGCTCTCCATTAAATTCTCCTTGCAAACGATCTGAATACGAAGAAACCACGAAACCTTTCTTTTTTAATTTTTCTATCATTTCTGATTTCGTACCGTCTATTGGCATCCCTAAAAACGTAGTTACATCTTGTTGAGCCAACAAAACAAAAACATGAGAGTACAATACAAAAAACAAAATCAATCTTTTCATAATAACATCTAATTTGTTACTTTTATTTTATAATACAAAAAAAACAGTCGTCATCACCTATTATTTATTAATTCTTATTCTTCCTTAAACGTCCCTTTACCCGCTTTGTCTATCAAACCATATACGCGTTTATAGGAAACTTGCGCCACTTCGCCTTCGTTAAAAGGAAACGCTACGTTGTATTGCGTAGGAATAACTTCCTTACCTTGGACATCAACATAGCCCCATTTACCCCCATTGTTTACAGCCGCCAAACCGTGGGTAAAGTTTTTTACATTATCGTAAATACAAGGAATAACTACCTTACCCTCTTTGTTTACAAACCCGCAAAAATCATCCAATTTAACAGGCGCAAGACCTTGGGTAAACGGCATAGCGGCATTAAACCTGCAAGGTATAACCTCTTCGCCTTTGGTATTGATAAAACCCCACTTAACTTCGTCGTTAGCCACCGCTGCCAACCCTTCGGAAAACGGTTGAATAAGTTGGTACTTGCCAAAAGGAACAACTACTTCGCCTTTTACGTTGATGCACCCAACCAAGGTATCATCTTCATTGGCAATGGGTTGTAATCCTTCAGAAAAAATACGTGGCAAGCCAAACTTGGTATAGGCTTCCATTTCAGCGTCGTATACATAAGCAAAAGGAATTACTTCGGCACCATTTCTATCAATAAAACCCCACTTACCTCCTTGTTTTACAGGAGCTAAACCATTGGTAAAATGCCTAGCTTCTTGGTACTGAAAAGGAATCACCACATTACCATTCACGTCGATATAACCATATTTACCCCTTTTACAAACAGCTGCCAAATGGTCGGTAAAAAGCAAAGCATCACTGTACTGACAGGCTATCACCTCTACCCCTTGGGTATTCATAAAGCCCCATTTACCTTGCATACAAACTGGCATTAAAGCATCGGATGTATAAGCCGATAAAGGCGTAGCATCTTCTCTTTTCTTATCTATAAAATGGGTTTTATCGTATTTAAAAGGAACTATTTCTTTGCCACTAACATCCACAAAGCCCCATTTACCACCTTTATCAGCCCTAGTCACCGCAGCTATGCCGTTCATAAACGGCCTTGCCTGGTCGTAAATACAAGGCGTAAGTTGTTTACCCATAGCATCTACAAAACCATAGTATTTTCCTTTACGAACAACGGCAAAACCCTCTGAATACGGATAGATACGATTGTAGTTACTTACGGAATCAACAAATTGACTAGTTATTTTTACTTGATACGATTCTTTTTGTTCTACACCCAACACAAAATACCCAATGGTTAAACCAATTAGGCATATTATTAGAACGATAAACAGTGTTTTAGTGCGTTGCATAACAGACATAGTATATTATTTTAATAGGATTGTTTTTTCTTTTTTTGACAGTCGGCACAAATACCATGTACCACATAATTAATATCGGTTACCATAAAACCATCGGGCATTTTAACCATAGGGATTTGTTCGGTACGCACACAAAAAGTACGCTGACATTTCACACAAAAAGCATGAACATGCTTGCATCCTTGATGACTATGCTGGTGTATTGCATCGGAATGATGATGCAGGCATACATCTGAATCATCGCATCGACAATATTTTTTTTGTCCACTGCCATCGTCTATGCTATGCAACAAATGATGCTCTTCAAATATACTCAAGGTTCTAAAAAGGGTACTTTTATCTACCGTATCGAGCCACATTTCCATATCGCCCAACGAAAACGGATGGTCGGTTTTGGCAATCTGCCTCCACACCAACATCCTAATGGCTGTAGGACGCACACCAAAGTGCTGTAATAATTTTTCTTCCACCTATATTTTTTTTACAAATATAAAACAAATAGATTGCATATAGAAAAACCTGCACACTTTTATAAATTTTGTGCAAATTTAATTATCTTTGCGCCCGATTAACAAAAAAAATAGAACAAAATGAGAAGAACATTATGGATGATTATGTGCGCTATATTGGCGTTACCAGTCATGGCACAAAATTTAAACAACAAGGCCGATAACATTTTAGGCGAATACCTTACCGATCGCGGCGGCCACAAAAGCAAAGTAAGAATTACTAAAAACACAGATGGTAGCTATAACGCACAAGTATTTTGGGTAGAAAACGCCCTTGACGAAGATGGCAAAAAGCGCAAAGACGTTAAAAATCCTGACAAAAATTTACGAAACGTAGACGTAGACCAAATTGTTTTGGTAAAAGGACTTAAGTACATTGCAGAAGACCAAGAATGGGGCGATGCTAAAATATACGACCCCACACTAGGCATTCGCGTAAGCGTAACTGCCGAATTTATTGAACCTAATAAATTAAAGCTTCGCGGCACCATTTTAGGTTTTGGCACCACCATTTATTGGACACGAATTAATCCTAAACAATAAACAAACTTACCTTGCTATAAAAAAACCAAAGAGGCTGACTAAGTGATATGAACCCCGAAAGTTAGACAAAAAACTTTCGGGGTTTTTTATGTCAAAAAAATACAAGAAGCATGGATATGCTGAACGGCTAAAGTATATGCATATGTTAGAAGAAGGATATAGTATTAATTATATTCATACCC
>JAZONB010000123.1:0-11506 GCA_045654305.1 Acutalibacteraceae bacterium
CAATGATTTTACCAGGCATTGCTCCGATATAGGTCTTTCTGTGTCCTCTGATTTCAGCCTCATCGTGAACTCCACCTAAGGAAATTCGCGCAAATTTTCTTCCCATACACTCGGCAATAGTTTTACCTATCGAGGTTTTTCCTACTCCCGGAGGGCCTACAAGACATATAATTTGTCCTTTAATTTCACCCGAAAGCTTGAAAACAGAAAGCTGTTCGATAATTCTTTCTTTAACCTTTTCCATTCCGTAGATATCACGTTCAAGTATTTTCTCGGCCTTTGTAATATCAGTGAAAACGGGTGTGGTTTTTTGCCAAGGCAGTTCAAGGCAGGTATCAAGATAATTCCTCTCAACCGTACCCTCATGTGAGCCTTGAGGCATTTTTGAAAGTTTACTTATATGTGTAGCGATTTTTTCCTTTACTTGCTGTGAAGCATCTAATTTTTCAAGTTTTTGATAATACTCGTCAATCTCGTCAGCCGAATCATCACCGTAAAGTTCTTGACTCAAAATCTTCATCTGCTCTCTAAGATAGTATTGCTTTTGGTTTTCATCAATAGAGGCTCTTGTTTTCTCATTGATTTTGCGGTCAATCTCGGTAATTTCACGCTCTTTATCGAGCAACTCCAAAAGAATCTTAGCTCTCTTTGAAACCGAGGTTTGCTCTAAAACATACTGCTTATCGTCAAATGGTGCGGGGATATTGTAGGCAATATAATCACACAAAAAGCCCACATCAGTACTGTTTTCAACCGTCATAATAATATCAGGTGCCATATTGGGTAGTACAGCCGCATACCGTTCAAACCTTGTCTTAATTCTGCGGAGCAGACTTTCCTTGTAAATTTCGCGGTTAGAAAGTCCCTTTTCCTCGCATTGCAAAACATCAGCAACCATATACTGAATACCGCTTTTAAAGGTAAGACGCTTTGCTCTGTAAAGTCCTTCAACCAGTACCTTAATCACATTATCCGAAATCTTTAAAACCTGTTTGATTTTAACCACGCAACCGATTTCGTACAAATCTTTTTCCGTGGGTTCTTCAATATAAGTGTCTTTTTGCGTGCAAACAAAAAGCAACTGGTCTTTGTCCATTGCCGCTTTTAAAGCGTTAGCGGATTTTTTTCTTGCAACATCGAAAGAAGCGATGGTTTTAGGTAAAATCACCACTCCTCTGAGTGCTAACAATGGCATTCTTACTGCCGTATTTTCCAAAGGTAACATCATAAACTCCTAAAAATCATTCCTGTAAATTGCTGTAGCGCATAATGAATTATCCTCAAACAAAAATAAAACTGTGTTATTCTTGAAAGCAATTCTCAGAATTTGTGCTTTGTCATAATCTCCGAAATAGAAAAATGCATTATTTTCATTAGCGCCTAACTTTTCAACCTCATAATCACCGAGCTGCTTTTCAACCTCGACAATAATATCGCCGATTTTAAAGCCGTAAGCGTCTAAATATGAAACGATATAGGCAACACCGTCTTGAGGGTTGGCCTTTTTATAATAGTAATCATAAGGGCCCTCTTCCACAAGGACATTATTTTCGCCCTCGACCTCATTATAGCCGTAATGCTCACCGTTTTTCTCGGCTTCTTCTCCCCTTTTATCTAAAGTCTCCTTTAGTTTTTCAGGGGTAGTTCCAAGAGTGATATCATTTTCAGGGATTTGTCCCAAATTAGCAAAGTATTCAATATCAACACCGTTGCCGCCGTTTTTCTTGCCGTTTTTACATCCGCCAAGCGAAAAAATAAATGTTAAGCATAATAATAAGGCTATTATTCTTTTCATCTTAATACTCCTATTTGTTATGTTGGTTAAGTAATGAGTGACGAAGCTCCCACAGTTCTTCAGAAAGGTCAACATAGTAGGTATGGGGATTTTCAAAACGTGTAACCTCATCCCACATAGAATCAACCTGCTCCTGTCTGTAATCAGAGATTTCCTTGACCGATGGGCTTTCATACACCTGTTTACCGTTTTCAAAAACCTTAACCTGTAATTTTTTAGCTATAAAATCAGTAACCACTTTGCGTTTCCATGTATGGTTGGGGTCAAAAATCTCATAAGGCTCGCTGCTGTCAATCTTCTCGTGTCCCATAGTAATAACATCAGCGATAGCTTTGCCAGTTTCCCTGTCATAAAGTCTCCAAGGAATCTTAACTCCGGGGATTGTGATTTTAGCTTCATTTTCACTGATTTTGATTTTGGGGATAATCTCTCCCTTGTTATCAACAGCCGAAAGCTTATAAACACCGCCGAAAACCGCCTCGCTTGAAGCAGTAATAAGTCTTTCGCCTACACCGTAGCTATCAACCTTAGCACCTTGGAAAATCATATCACGGATAAGGTATTCATCAAGTGAGTTTGAAACACAAATCTTACAGTCGGGATAGCCTGCATCATCAAGCATTTTGCGAGCTTTCTTGGTAATATAGGTAATGTCGCCGCTGTCAATTCTAATTCCCAAAGGTCTTTTGCCGAGTGGCTTTAACACCTCATCGAACACCTTTATAGCATTAGGTATACCTGATTTTAATACATTGTAAGTATCAACCAAAAGCATACAGCTATCGGGGTATTCCTCAGCATAGGTTTTAAATGCAGTATATTCATCGGGGAAAAGCTGTACCCAGCTGTGCGCCATAGTACCCGATGCTTTAACGCCGAAATCCTTAGCGGTCAAAAGACATGAAGTGCCTGTACAACCGCCGATAATCGCCGCTCTGGCGCCATAATATGAAGCACCGTGACCGTGTGCTCTGCGAGCACCAAATTCCATTACGGGTCTACCATTTGCCGCGCGGACAATTCTGTTTGCCTTTGTAGCAATAAGTGACTGGTGGTTAATTGTTACAAGAAGCATTGTTTCAAGCATTAAAGCCTGCATTATTGGACCTCTGACGGTAACTATCGGTTCGTGCGGGAAAATAACTGTACCTTCAGGAACAGCCCACACATCGCAACAGAATTTAAAATTCTTTAAATAATCAATAAACTCAGGTCTGAAAAGGTTAAGAGAGGTCAGATACTCAATATCCTCATCAGTGAATTTAAGATTATTCATATATTCAATCAGTTGTTCAAGACCTGCCATTATGGCGTAACCGCCCTTATCGGGAATACGGCGGAAAAACATATCGAAATATGTTACGGTGTCCCTCATATCACTTGTGAAAACACCGTTTGCCATTGTGAGCTCATAAAGGTCCATTATCATTGTTAAATTTAATGCTTTGTTTTCCATTTTCAACATTCCTTACATCTTTTCAGGAGCACCGATTTTAAGCAAATCAAGTACATTTTTAATTACAACAGCGGTTGCTTTACAAAGATTGAGACGAGCCATCATAAGTTCTGCATCTTCGCCCTTTACTCTGCAAGCGGCATAAAATTTATGGAATTTCGTAGCCAATTCCTCAACATAGTGGGTAATCTTTGCAGGGTCATACGCTTTTGCCGAGGCTATAATTTCATTGGTGAGACCTGCTATATGGAGAATCAACTCTTTTTCCTCAGATGCTATAAGTTTTGTTAATTCTTCAGCACTACATTCTCTGAAAGCGACTCCCTCACCCTCAAGGTTTCTTATAATACTGCAAATTCTCGCATATGCATACTGAACATAATAAACAGGATTGCTGTTAGACTCGTTAACCGCCAAATCAAGGTCAAAATCAAAATGGCTGTTAGGCTCTCTGAGATTAAAGAAAAATCTTGCCGCATCAATCGGCACCTCGTCGAGCAGAGTTACAAGTGTGATAGCCTTACCCGAACGCTTTGAAGCTTTAATAACCTCACCGTCACGCACTAACCTTACCATCTGCATTAAAACAACATCTAATTTATCGGCATCTACACCGAGAGCAGTTAAAGCACCTTTAAGGCGCGGAACATATCCGTGATGGTCAGCACCCAAAATGTCTATTGCCTTATCAAATCCTCTTGTAACAAGCTTATTGTAGTGATATGCAATATCGGGTACAACATAGGTCGGCACACCGTTGGCACGCACTAAAACAAAGTCCTTGTCGCATCCAAATTCGGTAGCCTTAAACCACAACGCACCTTCGGTTTCATAGGTGTAGCCGCTTTCCTTTAAAAGACCTATAATTTTCTCGGTTTCGCCGCTATTATGAAGTGAGCTTTCTTTAAACCAAGTATTATAAGTGATTCTGTATTTCTCCAAGTCGGTTTTAAGACCGTCAATATTCTTAGGCAAAGCAAATTCTACTAATGCCTTGCGTCTTTCCTCCTCGGTCTTTTCTACAAAGCTGTCACCGTAAATTTCTGCAAACGCTTTAGCGTGGTTTATAATATCCTCGCCGTGGTAGGAATCCTCGGGCATCTCAATGCCGTCTCTATAAAGCTGTAAATATCTTAAATCAAGTGATAAACCGAACTTGTTTATCTGGTTTCCTGCATCGTTAATATAAAACTCACGCTCGGTATAGTAGCCTGCCGCCTCCATAACAGCCGCCAAGCAGTCACCCAAAGCACCGCCTCTTGCATTTCCTATATGCATGGGACCTGTGGGATTAGCAGAAACAAATTCCACCAAAACCTTTTTGCCATCCCCGTAATTGCTTTTACCGTAGTTTTCCTTTTTAGCTAAAACATCGGCAACAATATCAGCATAATAACTGTCTTCTAAGAAAAGGTTGATAAAACCTGGTCCTGCAATTTCAAATGATTTAACATAACTATTATTGAAATCAAAGTTCGCAGTTAAAATTTCTGCAATTTGTCTCGGTGCTTTACGAAAAGCCCTTGCCCAAACCATTGCCGCATTTACTGCATAATCACCGTGCTCACGGTTTGCGGGTACTTCAATAGTGAAATCCGGGAGCTCTGCGGAGTCTAATTCACCTTTTTCCATAGCGGTTAATGCCGCCTTTAAAATCAAATCTTTAATTTGTTCCTTTGCTGTGTTAACTATAACTGACATTTTTATACCTCTTTGACTGTGATTTTAACGGTGTTTGTACCTATAAGCTTTAAATCGGAATCTAAAGTGTAACCTAGGGTCAAACTTCCGCCGTTTTCATTCAAATTAACATCTATTGTTTCGCCGTAAATCCCCATACTCAGCTCGCCTAACGGGGTAGCATAGAAGCAGGTTGTTCTCTGCCCTTTCGTGATTTCCATACGGCTGTTGATTTCCCCGCCTCGCTGTAAAACAACCGAATCGGGAGAATTTATCCAAATCTTAGTTTTTACCTTACCTGTATCCAAAAGCTGACCTTCTTCGTATGACAAAAAGTATTTTTCATCCTTTTTACCAAAACGCCCCTCGGTCGTTAATTCGACCTTGTCGCTCTCGCCGTCAACGCTTTGCATACCGATAACAGTAATAATTGCATCCTTTATCATAAACTCACTAATTTCACTTTACTATCGTTAATTTCTTTACCTAAGAGAATTGAAGCTTGATTTCTAAAAGAATCTGCCTTATCGCTTACGAAGAAATCATTTTGACCTTTCTCGCCGTCATTAAGCATTTCATTTTCATTAAGGTAATCAAAAACCGCCTTTGCCGTAGCTGTTCCCGCATTTATAAGGGAAACTCTGTCACCCAAAACAGCAGAAATAGCATCGCTCAAAACAGGATAATGCGTACAGCCTAAAATAAGCGTATCAATTTCGCCTTCGAGCATTGGCTCAAGATACCGCCTGACGGTTTCTTTTACCACAACATCGTTAGCATCGTACCAACCCTCTTCCACTAAGGGAACAAACAACGGACAACTTTGGCAAATAACCCTAGCATCTGGAATTTCATTTAATATAAACTCCTTATGCTTTCCGCTGCCTATTGTAGCTGATGTACCTATAACACCTATTATTCCGTTTTTAGTCTGCCTTGCCGCCTCTTTAGAAGCATGAGACACAACCTCAAAAAAAGGTATTGGTAAAGAATTCGATATATCGGCCGCCACAGATGAAACCGTACCGCAAGCGGCAACTATTGCCTTTACATCCTGTTTTAAAAGAAATGCTTCATCTTCTTTTGCATATTTTCTAATGGTGTCACGGCTTCGGTTACCGTAAGGTACACGGCCCGTGTCACCAAAATATATTATATTCTCCTGAGGCATCAAACGATTAAGCTCCTTAACCACAGTAAGACCACCTAAACCCGAATCAAAAACACCAATAGGACGACTGTTTGCCATCAAGGTCACCCCTAAATATATATTCCATTAAATAATACCATGATTTGAATTATATTTCAATACCCGATTAACCCTAAATTTCATAAAAACATAAAGAAAACCGACCTTTAAAGGTCGGTTTTACTCTAATCTTGTTGTTGCTCTGTACTGTTTGTAATCTCAGAAGAAGATGCAGGCTCACTCACCTGAGCTTGGGAAGAAGATTCCGCTTCGCTTTCCGTACTACTCTGTACTGCCGATGAAACATCAGAAGAACTGTTCTGTGAACTCACAACAGAAGACGTGGCAGTACCTGTACTGCTTGTTGCAGATGCCACGCTGCTAACTGATGAACTTGTAGTTGATGACACTACCGTCGACGATGAACTTTCTTCACCGCCTATAAGAGTAAGGTTATCAGGATTACTTCCCTTTTTATAATAACCCGAGGCTTTTTTAACAACATCTTCACTGTCTTCAAAGGATTTGGCCTTGAGGTTTCTATGAACATCACGCATAATATCACGCCAAATTGTAGCCGCGGCAGATGTACTGTTAACAGTTTGTCGCTTATCAAAGCCATACCAAACCGAGCCAATATAATACGGCGAACCCGCCACCATCCAAAGGTCGCAAGATTCACTCGATGTTCCTGTTTTGGCAAAGGCTTTCATACTACCGTTAAAGCCTGCTATTGCGCCGCCGGTGCCCTCGCTTCCGTAAACAACGCCCTGTAACAGGTGATTCATAATAGTAGCTGTGGCAGGACTTATTACCTGCTTTCCTTTCTCCTTATATTTAAGAACAACATCACCGTTAATTCGTTCGATTTTTGAGTAGGTTGTAGGCTTATAGTACTTACCTTGATTGCCGAATATGGCGTACGCTGCCGCCGATTCAGTAGGAGTAATACCGTAATGACAGCCACCGAGAGCTAAGGAAGATAAATTCTTGTCAACATCGGTCAAATGCTTCATGCCGAGTTTTTTAGTAAGGAAATCGAATGAAAGGTCAACACCGAGTTCCTGCAACAAAATTACGGGTATGGTATTAGCCGATTTTCGAATGGCATAATCAATAGTCATAGTACCCTTATAGTAGCCGTACCATTCCTTTGGACCCGGCTTGCCCTCAGGTGTGTAATGTGGTATGGGTTTGTCTACGACCTTTGAAGAATAGTGAATCAGGTCGTTTTCAATAGCAAGAGCATAAACTCCGATAGGCTTCATCGTAGAGCCGGGCTGTTGAGGAATACTGTAGGCTCGGTTTAGTCCTCGGTTTACGGTTTTCTCGCCTGCTCCGCCTACAATTCCCACTATGTGACCGCTGTAATCCATAATGGTCATTCCTGACTGTGCGTGTACCCTTTCGCCCTGTAAATTCTTGCCCTTAAGGTAAAAATATCTGTCTACATTTTCGTAAACCTTTTCCATTGACTGTTGAATTTTCGGATTTACCGTTGAATATATTTTATAACCGCCGTTATAAAGCATAGATGAGGCAATATCCTCAGAACAGTCATATTCTTCCATAAGGTCGGCAATTACCTGCTCAATCAAAGTATCAATGAAATAATCATTAATTTCTCCCTCAAAGGTGTCCTTTTGGGTATCGTCGATATTGATTTTAACATCGTAGACGCTTAGCATTTCCGAGGGGGTAATATAATCCCATTCAAGCATTTTTTTAAGTACTAACTTACGGCGTTCCTTGTTTGCTTCCATACCTGTGATAGGATTATATCTTGATGGGTTTTTAGTTATCGCCGCTATAGTTGCCGCCTCACTCAAATCAAGCTCGCTGACATCTTTATTAAAATAGTAGTTAGCGGCAACCTGTACACCGCAAATACCGTTACCTAAAGCAATAGTATTAAGATACGCCTCTAAAATCTGAGTTTTATTAAGCTTTTTCTCAATTATCATCGCACGGATAATTTCCCTGATTTTACGTATTGCGCTTTTATCCTTATCCGATGTGACATTCTTGATTAGCTGTTGAGTAATTGTAGAACCACCGAATTCGGTTTCATCAAACTTGAAAATAAGGTTACTAACCGCTCCCAAAGTCCTCTTCCAGTTAATACCCGAGTGCTCATAAAAAGTCTCGTCCTCAATAGCGATAAAAGCATTAATAAGATGCTTTGGCATTTTATCAATACTTACCCACAACCGATTTTCCGCACCGTGTATTCTGTGGTACTCTTCCCATTCGCCCTTTTCGTTCTTAGCGTACACCACAGAGGTCATATTCATTTCCATATTTTTAATATTTTCTGCAATGGCATTCGCGCCCAAAGGGTCGATTTTGTTTTTCACATTTTTTGCATTAGGCAAGCAGAATACTGTAAAAATTAGACTTAACGCCAATAAAAGCGAAAGCCAAACTGTAAGACTTTTAAACATCTTTTCCATATTTCTGCCTCCTATTTAAAGGTTAGTTACACCAATCTTATGTATTTTACCACTTTTTTGAAATTATTTCAATTATTTTTAGCTTTGTTTATAATTTTTTAATAAATATGTGGTAAAATATAGAAAAATCAAGTGAAAGGATATGTTTATATGCTAAAGTTAGTAGGCATCAAAAAAGATTATATGCTTGGCGATACAACGGTGCCAGCTTTGCAAGGTGTTGATATAGAATTCCGCAATAACGAATTTGTTTCAATTTTAGGACAATCCGGTTGCGGTAAAACAACACTACTTAATATTATCGGCGGTTTAGACCGTTACACCGAGGGCGACCTAATAATTGATTCAAGAAGCACAAAGCTTTATAAGGACTCTGACTGGGACACCTACCGTAATCACACTATCGGTTTTATTTTCCAAAGCTATAACCTGATACCGCATCAGTCTGTACTGTCTAATGTAGAATTAGCACTCACACTTTCGGGAGTTTCAAAAGCAGAAAGGCGTAAAAGGGCTGCGCAAGCTTTAGAAAAAGTAGGCCTTGGCGACCAAATTAACAAAAAGCCTAATCAGTTATCAGGCGGACAAATGCAGCGTGTTGCAATTGCGAGGGCTCTTGTTAACAATCCTGAAATTTTGCTTGCCGATGAACCCACAGGAGCACTTGACAGCGAAACTTCAGTACAGATAATGGAGCTTTTAAAGGAGATAGCCAAGGATAAGCTTGTAATAATGGTTACCCACAACCCTGAACTCGCCGAGGAATATTCCACAAGAATAATTCGTCTGTTAGACGGAAAGGTAATCTCCGATACAAAACCTTATACTGCAGAAACTACCGAAGAAAAGGACACTAAAAAACAGGTTATTAAAAAGCCGTCCATGTCTTTTATGACTGCACTTACCCTTTCGCTTAATAACCTTGTAACCAAGAAAACACGTACATTTTTAACCTCATTTGCAGGGTCCATAGGCATTATCGGTATAGCGCTTATACTGTCATTATCAAACGGTGTAAACGCCTATATTCAGCGTGTAGAGGAAGAAACCCTATCGAGCTATCCTATAACCATCGAGGAAGCGGGCGTTGATATGTCGGGGCTTGCAGATGACCTGATGGGCGAGATATCAGAAACTACAGATAAAGACCCCGAAAAGATTTATTCAAATAATATTATGACCGAAATGATGACAACTATGGTTAACGGCATTTCTGTTAACAATCTTGAGGCATTTAAAGAATATTTAGATAACTCTGATGAATTGAAACCTTTTATCAGTGATATAGAATATTCTTACAGCACCGACCTTAATATATATACACTTGACGGCGAGCATATAAACCCAAATCAGGTTTTCAATAAAATTATGTCGAGCCTTGGCAGTGATATAGACACTAACACCTCACCTATGGGTGGCGGAATGTTTACGTCTAACTCCCAAGTTTGGCATCAATTAACTAACAATACCGAAATGCTTAATAAACAATACGAGGTAGTCGCAGGTAAGCTTCCTGAAAAATATAACGAGGTTGTAATAGTTGTAAACCGCAATAATCAAATAAGTGACTATACCCTCTATTCGCTCGGTCTTAAGGATTCTGCCGAGTTGGAAGAAATGATGGAAAAAGCCAAAAAAGGTGAAAAAATAGAACCAACAAAGGAAACCTCCTATACCTTTGATGAAATTCTTGATTTAGAGTTTAAACTCCTTTTAAACAGCGATTATTTCGAGAAAACTGCAAACGGTACTTGGACTGACAAAACAGATGACAGTTTGTTTATAAATACTCAGCTTGAAAATGCAGAAAAAATAAAGGTTGTCGGTATTTTAAGACCCTCTGACGAATCTATTAACGAGCAAACAAGCGGTTTTGTAGGCTATAAAAAAGAGTTAATGGAAGAACTGATTAATAAGGTTAACAGCAGCGAAATTGTAAAAGCACAAAAAGCAGATAAAAAAATCAATGTATTAACAGGGCAGCCATTTGAAACCGATTATGACAGTATGACCTACGCTCATATTTTAGGATATATTAATACCCTGCCGCAAGCTCAGGCAGAACAGTATATGGGATATATTAACGGTATGAAACAAAGCGGTAAAACCGAGGAAGAAATAACAAAATTATTTGTTGACTCTATGAAATCCCAGAACAAAAATGCCACCTATGAAGGCAACTTAAAATTGATGGGCGTTTCTGACCTTAAGAAACCCACAACTATAAATATCTATCCAAAAGATTTTGAATCCAAGGAAAGCATTTCTGAAATCATAAATAAATATAATGACGGCGCAGAAGAAAGCGAACAAATTAACTATACAGATTATATCGGCCTAATGATGTCTTCTGTTACAACCATTATTAACGCTATAAGCTATATTTTAATTGCATTTGTCAGCATTTCCCTTATTGTTTCATCAATAATGATAGGAATTATAACCTATATTTCTGTTTTGGAACGCACAAAGGAAATCGGTATTTTGCGTGCAATGGGCGCATCGAAAAAAGATATTTCCCGTGTATTCAATGCCGAAACCTTAATTGTAGGATTTGTGGCTGGCGCGTTAGGAATAGGTATTACTTTGCTTCTTTTGATACCAATCAATGCTGTAATTAAAGCCATAACCGATATCGGCGGATTAGCCGTACTCCCCGTTGCAGGCGCTGTAATTTTGGTTATTATCAGTATGGTGCTCACCTTTATTGCAGGACTAATTCCGTCAAAAATAGCCGCTAAAAAGGACCCAGTAATTGCTTTGAGGACTGAATAAAATTAATTAACTCCTATATCGGCAAGGTGTATCCCACCTTGCCGATTTTTTGTTTTATTTTATGCAAAAAAGTATTACAAAAGGTGGTTAATAATGTTATACTCCACTCGGCTATTTTATGCTTAGAAAGAATATATCCAAGAGGTGCAATTATGGAT
>JAZONB010000124.1:0-19225 GCA_045654305.1 Acutalibacteraceae bacterium
AAGCATAAGAATTGAGGAAGCAAAGATGATAGGCATAACACCTGACATATTAACCTTAATCGGGATATGTGTGTTCTGTCCGCCGTACATCTTGTTACCTACAACACGCTTTGCGTACTGAACGGGAATTCTGCGTTCTGCGGCAGTCATCCAAACAACGAATGTGATAACAGCCAAAAAAGCAACTAAAATTCCTATAACAGCAAACTGCTGACCCATCTTCCAATACTCAACCAAAGCACCTGCAGCCTGAGGACCGCGGGAAAGAATACCTGCGAAGAGCAGAATGGAGATACCGTTACCGATACCCTTTGAGTCGATTTGTTCGCCAAGCCACATTACAAGAGCGGAACCTGCAGTGAATGCAAGCACAATAACAAATCCTGCAAATATTGTGGCCGCTGTGCCCTTAACGGTTAAATAACCGCTGTTTTTCAGGTAAATGTAGAAAGCTACACCCTGAATAAGAGCCAATATAACAGTAGCGTAACGTGTAATTTGTGCTAACTTCTTCTGACCCTCTTCACCCTCTTTAGAAAGTCGTTCCAAAGCGGGAATAGCTACACAAAGGAGCTGAATGATAATTGAAGAGTTAATGTACGGGGTTACCGACATTGCGAAGATGGCGCCATACTCAAGACCGCCACCGGTCAAAATTGATAGATAGCTGAAAAATTCATTGGTGTTGGTACCGCTCATCGATTCACTCAAAGCAGCAACATCAATATAAGGAACGGGAATTACCGAACCTATGCGGAATATAAGGAGAATAAAAATTGTAAATAAAATTTTATTTCTGAGTTCCTTAACCTTCCAAGCGTTCTTTAATGTCTCTAACATTAAATCACCTCGGTCTTTCCGCCGGCCGCATTAATCTTCTCAGTAGCAGAAGCAGAGAAAGCATTGAGCTTTACTTCAAGCTTCTTTGTGAGTTTTCCGTTTCCTAAAACCTTTACGGGAAGGTTTGCCTTTTTAATGATTCCCTTGAGCTTTAAAGCCTCAGCGTCAACGACGGTACCGTCCTCGAACACCTCTAAAGCAGAAACATTAATAGCAAGCCATTCCTCGGCAAAAATGTTATTGAAGCCACGCTTCGGAACACGTCTTTGCAAGGGCATTTGACCGCCTTCAAAGCCGGGTCTCATACCGTGACCGGCACGGGCTTTCTGGCCTTTGTGACCCTTACCAGCTGTTTTGCCGTTACCTGAGCCATGACCTCTGCCTATGCGCTTAGACTCTTTATTAGAGCCAATAGCCGGAGCTAATTCATGCATTTTCATTTGTTCGCACCTCCTTGCTTAATACACGGTCTAACCGTAATACCACTCAAAGCTTAGCTTCGCTAAACTCAACTAAGTGGCTAATCTTGTTAATCTTGCCTCTGGTCTGAGCGTTATCGGGATGAATTCTCTCGTCACCGATTTTGTGAAGACCTAAAGCTTCAGCAGTAGCAATCTGGTCCTTTTTAGAACCGATTGTGCTCTTAACAAGTTTTACCTTAAGGCAGGCAGCCTTTTTTGTTGCCATAATGCTGCTCCTCCTTAACCTACGATTTCCTTGGCAGTCTTACCACGCACAGCAGCAACCTCTTCCAAATTGCGAAGAGCTTTAAGACCTGCTACGGTAGCGCGAACTACATTGCAAGGATTATTTGAGCGTAAAGCCTTTGTACGAATGTCGGAAATACCGACAGTTTCAACAACGGCACGAACCGCACCGCCGGCGATAACACCGGTACCGGGAGCTGCAGGCTTAAGAAGAACTCTTCCTGCGCCGAACTCACCGATGATTTCGTGTGGTATAGTTGTACCCTTTAAGGATACCTTAATAAGATTTTTCTTAGCGTCTTCGATACCTTTACGGATAGCGTCCGGAACTTCAGCAGCCTTACCCATACCGTAACCTACAATACCGTTTCCGTCGCCTACTACAACCAAAGCGGAGAATTTCATAATACGTCCGCCCTTAACAGTTTTAGTAACACGGTTAATGGAAACTACACGCTCTTTCAAATCTAATGTTGATGCGTCAATATTTGTAGCCAAAAGTGTATTCCTCCCTTTTAGAACTTGAGGCCGCCCTCACGGGCGCCTTCGGCCAATTCCTTGACACGGCCGTGATAAATATATCCGCCGCGGTCAAAAACAACCTCGGTGATGCCTTGTTTAGCAGCACGTTCTGCAATTAACTGACCAACCTTGCGGGCACCCTCACTGTTGCCGCCGGAAATACCGAAATCCTTCTCGTTAGAAGCAGCAGCGGCGAGTGTAACGCCGTTTACATCGTCAATAAGCTGGGCCGTAATGTTCTTATTGGAGCGGAATACGTTGAGGCGAGGACAAGCAGCTGTTCCGCTGATTTTAGCACGAACACGCATATGACGCTTAAGTCTTGCCTTGTTACTGTTAGTTTTGCTAACCATTTTACATACACTCCTTTATTATTTCTTAGCACCCTTGGCAGCCTTACCTTCTTTACGGCGAATATGCTCATCAGCGTACTTGATGCCCTTGCCCTTATATGGCTCGGGAGGACGCTTCTCGCGAACTTCTGCCGCAAACTGGCCAACCTGTTGCTTATCGGCACCGCTTATGATAATTTGGTTCGGGCTCGGTACCTCAATTGTAATACCAGGGATTTCCTCCATAATTACTTGATGAGAATAACCGAGGTTCATTACAAGATTTTTGCCCTGCTTTTGTACACGGTAACCTACACCGTTTACTTCTAAGGTCTTGGAATAGCCGTTTGCTACACCCTCAACCATATTTGCGATAAGTGTACGGGTTAAACCGTGAAGAGCTCTGTGCTCTTTATTATCGGAAGGACGTGTAACGATGATTTCGTTACCCTCCATAGCGATAGCCATATCGGCATTGAATGTGTTCTTAAGCTCACCCTTAGGTCCTTTAACAGCAACCTCATTACCGTTAAGCTTAACCTCAACGCCTGCAGGAATTGTGATAGGTTTCTTTCCTATTCTTGACACCTAAACGCACCTCCTTACCAAACAAATGCGAGCACTTCGCCGCCAACGTTGGCTTTGCGTGCTTCTTTGTCTGTCATTATACCCTTAGAGGTGGAAAGGATTGCGATGCCAAGGCCTTTCATAACCTTAGGCATATCCTCTACATTAGTGTAGATACGCAGACCCGGCTTAGAAACTCTGCGGATGCCGGTGATAACCTGCGATTTGTTTTGGGTGTATTTCAAAGTAATGTGAATTACGCCCTGCTTACCGTCTTCTTCAACGGTGAAGCTTGTGATGTAACCTTCATCAAGTAAAATCTGAGCGATAGCTTTCTTTACCTTGGATGCAGGAACATCTACCGAATCATGTTTTGCAGAAGATGCGTTACGGATTCTCGTAAGCATATCTGCTATAGTATCGGTAATTTGCATGCCGTCAACCTCCTTTTAGTTCTGCGCCTTACCAGCTAGCCTTCTTTACTCCGGGAATCTCGCCCTTGTAAGCGAGTTCTCTGAAGCATATACGGCAGATGCCGTACTTGCGAAGATAAGCGTGGGGACGGCCGCAGATTTTACATCTGTTGTACTCTCTTGTAGAAAACTTTGCAGGACGAGCCTGTTTGATTTTCATAGCAGTTTTAGCCATAATACTTTCCTCCTACTTATTTCGCAAACGGAGCGCCTAAAAGTGTAAGCAGCTCACGAGCTTCTTCGTCTGTATTGGCGGTGGTAACGAAGATAATATCCATACCACGAACCTTGTCTATCTTTTCATATTCGATTTCAGGGAATATCAACTGTTCCTTAACGCCCATAGCATAGTTTCCTCTGCCGTCGAAAGCGTTGGGGTTAATACCTCTGAAGTCACGTACTCTGGGGAGAGCTGCATTGAAAAGTCTTTCAACGAATTCATACATTCTCTCGCCTCTGAGAGTAACCTTTGCACCGATGGGCATTCCCTCACGAAGCTTGAAGTTTGCAACAGACTTCTTAGCCTTACAAGGAATTGCCTTTTGTCCGGTGATTTTGCCAAGGTCAGTGATGATAGCATCAATAACCTTAGAGTTGTCCTTTGCCTCACCGGCACCTACATTGATAACTACTTTATCGAGCTTGGGAATCTGCATAACGCTCTTGTAGCCGAATTTCTGCATCAATGCGGGTGCAATAGAAGCTTTATATTCTTTAGCTAATGTTGACATTGTCAGTTCCTCCTACTCTTAAAAAGTCTCGCCGCATTTTTTGCACATACGGTCTTTTTTGCCATCTTCGTAGATTTTTGTGCCTACTCTGGTGGGCTTGTTGCACTTAGGACATACTAATTGAACTTTGGAAGCGTAGATAGCGCCCTCAGTCTCAATTATACCGGATGCATCTCCGGCCTTACGGGGCTTAACATGCTTTTTAACGATGTTGATGCCCTCAACTATTACTTTACCCTCTTCGGGGCTAACCTCAAGAACTTTACCGGTCTTCTTGCGGTCCTTCTTGTCTCCTGTAAGGAGTACTACGGTATCACCCGTTTTAATGTGAAGCTTATTCATCTGTTTCTACCTCCCATTAAAGTACTTCCGGAGCAAGAGAAAGAATCTTAGTATAATCCTTCTCACGAAGCTCACGGGCTACGGGTCCAAAAATACGGGTACCACGGGGGTTTTTGTCCTCACGGATGATAACAGCCGCATTTTCGTCAAATCTGATGTATGTGCCATCATTACGGCGAAGACCCTTAGCAGAACGAACTACTACAGCCTTAACTACATCGCCCTTCTTAACTGTACCGCCGGGAGCGGCCTTTTTAACAGAAGCAACGATAACATCGCCAATGTTGGCATACCTCCTTCTGGAGCCTCCAAGAACACGGATGCACATAATTTCTTTAGCACCGGTATTGTCAGCAACCTTGAGGTAACTCTGTTGTTGTATCACAGTGTTTTCCTCCTTGTAGACTACTTAGCCTTTTCGATAATCTCAACCACACGCCAATTCTTATCCTTGGAGAGGGGTCTTGTTTCCATAATAAGAACCTTGTCGCCTAAGCCACAGGTGTTGTTCTCATCGTGTGCCTTAAGTCTGATAGTGTTCTTAATAATCTTCTTGTAGAGGGGGTGCTTTACGTTGTCTTCAATAGCAACTACAACGGTTTTGTTCATCTTGTCGCTTACAACCTTACCCACTCTTGTTTTACGAAGGTTTCTTTCACTCATTTTCAGCTACCTCCTTTAAGCGTTATTGCTGTTCTTGATTTCGGTTTCACGGATAATTGTCTTAACACGTGCGATATCCTTCTTAACAGCAACGATACTCATGGGGTTTTCGAGCTGATTAATGGCGAGTTGGAAACGGAGTTTAAATAATTGGTCCTTAAGGTCTGCCAACTTTTCATTTAACTCGGATAAAGTTAATTCTCTGATTTCCTTTGCATTCATTACTGCTCACCACCCATTTCCTGCTTAGTAACAAACTTGCACTTAATAGGAAGCTTGTTAGCTGCGAGACGCATAGCTTCACGAGCTAATTCCTCGCTAACTCCGCCGATTTCGAACATTACTCTGCCGGGCTTAACAACGGCTACCCAGTATTCGGGTGAACCTTTACCTGAACCCATTCGGGTTTCAGCCGGCTTTTCAGTAATTGGCTTATCGGGGAATATTTTAATCCAAACTTTACCGCCACGCTTGATATAACGTGTCATAGCAATACGGGCAGCTTCTATCTGGTTAGAGGTAATCCACGCAGGCTCTAAAGCCTGAAGACCGAAATCACCGTGTGTTACGGTGTTACCTCTTAGAGCTTTACCGGTCAAACGACCACGGTGTACTCTACGGTATTTAACACGCTTAGGCATTAACATTAGCGGGCTCCTCCTTCCTTTTTGGAGCGATTGCGGTTATCGGAAAGAACTTCACCCTTGTAAATCCAAACCTTAACACCAATCTTACCGTAGGTGGTGTCAGCCTCTGCAAAGCCGTAGTCAATGTCAGCTCTGAGGGTTTGTAGCGGGATAGTACCTTCATGATATTGTTCGCTTCTTGCGATTTCAGCGCCGCCAAGACGACCTGAAACCTGAGTTTTGATACCCTTAACGCCGAGTCTCATAGCTCTTCCGATGGAAAGCTTCATAGCGCGGCGGAAAGAAATACGCTTTTCAAGCTGAGTTGCAATATTTTCTGCAACGAGCTGTGCGTTAGCGTCAGGACTCTTAATCTCAACAATGTTGATAACTACGGTCTTGCCAAGCATATTCTGGCAGGTAGCACGTAGCTTCTCAATCTCGCTACCGTTACGGCCGATAACCATACCGGGCTTTGCACAGTGGATGTGAAGTCTTACACGCTTGTCATCACGTTCGATTTCGATTTTAGCAATACCTGCACTGTAAAGTGCCTTTTTAAGGTATTTACGGAGGTTATAGTCCTCAACCAATGTGTCACCAAAGGTGCCCTTATTGGCAAACCAACGTGAGTCCCAGTTCTTAATTACGCCCACACGTAAACCGTGGGGATTAACTTTCTGACCCATATTAAAACCTCCTCATTAAATTTCACGTTCTTTAAGAACGATTGTCATATGGCTTGTTCTCTTTAAGATTCTGTGAGCTCTGCCGTGGTCCTTCGGACGAATTCTCTTAAGAGTAGGTCCGGGGCAAACAAAGCACTCAGCAACATATAAACGAGATACATCCATATTGTGATTGTTTTCTGCATTCGCAATAGCTGATGCTAAAAGCTTCTCTAAATACTCGCAAGCGGACTTAGGAGTAAATTTGAGTATAGCCATAGCCTTTTCAGCATCCTGGTTACGGATTAAATCCATAACTATTTTCACCTTGCGGGGTGAAATGCGGGCGTATTTAAGTATTGCCCTTGCTTCCATAGTCAAACTCTCCTTTACTTTACTTACCGCTGGTCTTGGAACCTGCGTGACCTTTAAATGTTCTGGTCGGTGCAAATTCGCCGAGCTTGTGACCAACCATATCCTCTGTTACGTAAACAGGAACGTGTTTACGTCCGTCATGAACCGCAAAAGTGTGTCCAACGAAATCGGGGAATATGGTGGATGAACGGCTCCATGTCTTGAGGACACGCTTTTCGCCGGCTTCATTCATTTCTTTGACTCTCTTTAGCAACACAGGTTGCACGTAAGGGCCTTTTTTAATGCTTCTTCCCATAAATCCTTAACTCCTTTCGCTGACTTACTTGCGGCGCTTAACGATATACTTATCGCTAGCCTTATGCTTATCACGGGTCTTGTAACCGAGGGTGGGTTTACCCCAAGGTGTAACAGGACCGGGACGTCCGATGGGGGATTTACCCTCACCACCACCGTGGGGGTGGTCACAGGGGTTCATTACAGAACCACGAACGGTAGGTCTCCAACCCATATGACGCTTACGTCCGGCTTTACCGTAGTTAACGTTGGCATGCTCAGGATTTGAAACAGTACCAACAGTAGCCATACATTTAGCAGGAACGTTGCGAAGCTCACCGGAAGGCAGACGAAGTAACGCCATACCGTTTTCCTTAGCCATGAGCTGTGCCATATTACCTGCAGAACGGGCAAGCTGAGCGCCCTTGCCGGGATAAAGCTCGATATTGTGGATAAAGGTACCAACGGGGATATTAACCAAAGGTAATGCGTTACCGGGTTTAATATCTGCATCGGGACCGCTTACAACAGTATCTCCAACCTTTAATTCTTGAGGAGCGATAATGTAACGCTTCTCGCCGTCCTCGTACTGAACGAGGGCAATGAAAGCAGAACGGTTGGGATCGTACTCTAAGGTTAAAACTGTTGCGGGAATTCCGAAACGCTCACGCTTAAAGTCGATAATTCTGTACTTTCTGCGGTTTCCGCCGCCTCTGTGGCGAACGGTGATTCTGCCGTAGCTGTTTCTACCGGCATTTTTCTTAATAGCTGTAAGCAAACTTCTTTCAGGCGCTACCTTTGAAAGACCGGAATAATCCATAGTGGTCATATTACGGCGGCCGTTAGTAGTCGGCTTATAATGTTTAATAGCCATTTCTAATTTCACTCTCCTATTTTGGCTTAGCGAAACCTCTTAATTTAGGTTTCATACATCACCGGAAATCAACGATTTCCAACAGACGGGTTCTTAGATAAGACCGTCAAAGAATTCGATAGGCTTGGAATCAGCCTTTAATGTTACGATAGCCTTTTTCCAAGAAGCGGTGTAGCCGCTGTAACGGCCCATACGCTTTTGTTTGCCTCTAACATTGATTGTGTTAACCTTAGCAACATCAACCTTGAAAAGCTTAGCAACAGCTTCAGCGATTTCAATTTTGTTAGCGTCCTTAGCTACCTTAAAGGTGTACTTCTTGTCGGCAATGCCTGACATGCTCTTTTCAGTAATAATCGGAGCAAGAATGATATCCTGTGCGGTTTTCATTATGCATATACCTCCTCAAGCTTAGCTACTGCACCCTTAACGATTACCAAAGTATCAGCATTGATAACGTCGTAGGTGTTGATGGTGTTTACCTGAGCAGACTTAGCGCCCTTGATGTTTGCGATGCTCTTAACAGCAAATGCATTGTTATCCTCAAGAACGATAAGAGCTTTTTTGCCGGCTCCGATAGCCTTTAAGCAATCAGCAACAACCTTTGTCTTGTAAGCCTCAAGCTTTAACTCATCTAAAACGATTAAGTTGCCGCCGAGTACCTTGTCAGACAAAGCAGACAATAAAGCAAGTCTGCGAACCTTTTTGTTGAGAGAGTAGGAATAATCTCTCGGCTTGGGTGCGTGAACAATACCACCGTGTCTCCACTGTGGAGCTCTTGTAGAGCCCTGTCTTGCGTGGCCTGTACCCTTTTGTCTCCAAGGCTTTTTACCGCCTCCGGAAACCTCTGTGCGGGTAAGAGTGGATTGTGTGCCCTGACGCTGATTAGCAAGGTAGTTTACAACCGCCATGTGCATTACAACAGCATTAGGCTCAATTCCGAAAATAGCATCGCTTAATGTGATTTCGCCCACATTTTTGCCTGCCATATCGAGTACTGCTATATTAGGCATAATTCAAAACACTCCTTCCCTTAAGCTTTAACGCTATCGAAAAGAACTACGATACCGCCCTTGGGACCGGGAACGGCGCCCTTAACAGCGATTAAATTCTTCTCTGCGTCAACCTTAACTACACTCAGGTTCTGAACGGTTACACGTTCATTACCGAGATGTCCTGCCATTTTCTTGCCCTTGAAAACTCTTGACGGGCTGGAGCAGGCACCTAACGAACCGCCGTGGCGGTGAACAGGACCTGTACCGTGAGACTCTTTGAGTCTGCCGAAGTTCCAACGCTTAATGGTACCGGCATAGCCTTTACCTTTGGAAGTTCCTCTTACGTCAACAGCGTCACCCTCTGCAAAAATGTCAGCCTTAATAATGTCGCCAACATTCATAGCGCTTGTGTCCTCAAAACGGAACTCTCTGAGTACCTTCTTGGGAGCAACGTCACCCTTTGCAAAGTGACCCTTCTGGGGCTTGTTTACCTTTGAAGCCTTTAAATCGCCGTAGCCGATTTGTACTGCTTCATAACCGTCGTTCTCGGTTGTTTTCTTCTGTGCGATTACACAGGGGCCTGCTTCAATAACAGTAACCGGAACAACATTTCCGTTTGCGTCAAAAAGCTGGGTCATACCAAGCTTCTTGCCAACGATGCCTTTTTGCATTTCTTTTTCCTCCTATTGGTTATTGGTTGGCTTTCACCAACGTGACCTGTCGTGCGAATCGAACACCTTAATATATATCGTAGGGACAGGCGTCCTCGACTGTCCGAACACATTATTATATATTAGAGTTTAATTTCGATTTCAACACCGGCGGGAAGCTCAAGACCGGTCAAAGCTTCAACAGTTTTGTTGGAAGGTCTGATTACGTCAATAAGCCTTTTGTGTGTCCTCATCTCGAACTGCTCACGGCTGTCCTTGTACTTATGAACAGCACGGAGAATGGTAACAACCTCTTTTTCAGTAGGTAGCGGTACGGGACCGGATACCCTAGCGCCTGTACGTTTAGCGGTTTCCACTATCTTTTCAGCGGACTGGTCTACAAGTGCGTGGTCGTAACCCTTAATTCTGATTCGGATTTTTTCTTTCACTGCCATGTGAATTTCGCCTCCTTAAGTAGTTGGCGGGCAAAACTTACAACGAGCCGTGTTTTTCATCACGGTCCATTATAAAACCGGCACTGGCTGGGGTCTCAGTCAATTCCGGACGACCAATCGCTTGGCCGTTGTGCTCGGGTCGCAAGTCTCCCTCGCACTCCATTTGTCTTCGCCCGGTTTAAAATCGGACATACTCCGTGGAAATTTCCCCGTTCAAGACGGGCCACCTCCCACATCAACGCATGTTTTACGCCATACTTTCACAGCGTACCTTGGTATGATAACACATTCCTTACCTAATTGCAAGCATTTTTTTGCAGAATTTTTAAAAATTTTTTCACTATACAATATATAGGGTTGTCCTCATCTTTCAGATACAAAAACCCACCCGTAAACGGGTCAAGGGCGAGACCAGTGTCGTTTAAGGGGGATATGGTGACAGAGAAGACACTCAAAAACTAGATAAAAACTCGCCGACAAATTGAAAACTTTAGTTTTTACTCTTTGTCGGCGGTTTAATGAAATTCAAGTTCTGTCACCTAAGGGGGAAATCGAAATTCCCCCTTTAAGGCGAATCTTTCCGCCCTTTCTTTTCGCCCACACAAGAAAGGGCGTGCCCGTCGCGGCATTAGCGACAAGGTAAAGCTTTCATCCTTTTATATATAAAGAAAGAGCCTCACAACTTGTGAAACTCTTTAACAATATTATTTATTAGTCTTAGGATTATCCGTACGCTCTAATATATAGTCCACGCTAACACCAAAGAAATCAGCAATAGCAGATAAAACTTCAAGCGGTACCATTCTTTGTCCGTTCTCATAATAAGACAACGTTCTTTGAGGCACACCAATAGCTTCTCCCAACTGTGCTTGTGTTAAATCCTTATCTTCTCTTAAATCTCTGATTCTTCTATACCTCAATTCAATCACCATATTTAGTATATCGAGAACAATTTGTTCTATTGACTTTTAGACCAAATTGTTCTATGATATAAAACGAAACGAGGTTTTAATATGGCTAAATATTATCATATCCCAGGCAACAAAGGTAAAAACTGCCATTTTAACGGCGAGCATAGAGACCGCAACGGAGAAATTATTGACTGCCATTGCGACGAATGTAATTATCTGCTTTGTTGTTTAGAGAACGACTGCAAGCGATGCAAAAGAAAAGATTGTTACAGAAAGAAAGTATTGAGTTATCTGAGATACAGAAAACTCAGACGTTTTTGTTATGCTTTAGCTGATTTACTTTTAATGACAACCTATGCGCAGTATCCCGAAGCATATATTGACAAATATTTGAATTAACGGGCGTTCGTGGGCGCACGCCCCTACTGCAAAAATATATTTCTAACATATCCCACCGTCTGGTTGTAGCCTACAAGCGCCCAGTCGGGGAAATTAGCATAAACCGTTACCTCGCTGCCATTTGGAATACTTCCCACAACAGCCGATGAAATCGATGGGTTATACCTTACATTAAGGTTAGAACCTCTTGTTACAACGGTTGCTACATAAATAGGTTGTGGATAGTTAAACGGAATGCCGAAATACTCCGTAAGAGACAACACAAGATTTTCAGCAATAGCGTTTACATTTTCCCTAATCCACTGAGCATCCAAGGGATTATCGTGATAACCTATTTCCAATAGGACACCGGGCGCCCTTGTACGCCTGACCTCGCCGAGTGTGGTTGTTGGAACTATCCTTGTTCCGTTAGGCACAGGATATATGAGTTGCAAATTTCTTGCCGCTATTTCAGCGAAACGTCTGCCCCTCGTACTTGTGGGATAATAGTAGGCTTCAATTCCTCTGGCCGTTCCCGTTGCGGAGGCGTTTGAATGGAGAGCCAAATGCAGGTCGTAGTTTCCTTGATTTGATGCCGCTATTGAGCTGGCCGCGGTCATATCGGGAGTGTTTCTTGTAAATCTGATACCACTCGCCGCCAAATAAGGCTCCATTGCGTCGGCAATTAAATTCATATACTGTTCTTCGTTTCCCCCGCCTGCATAGGGGTTAAATTCTTGTGTTGACGGACTTAAATAAATATTCGGCATAAAAAATCACCCATTAAACCTTATTCGGTCGATGGGTGATTTATGTTATTTTATTAATCCTAAAGCCTCCGCCTCGCTTTTTACTACCGATAAAAACCAACAGTAAAGCGCCTCGCCGAGTTCCTGATAAATCGGGTCGCCGTCATGCGAGCAGAGCATCGCAAAGGTCTGACCGATTCTTCTTTCGACATCAGTACCTCGTCTGAAGGCAAGATAGTAGAAAGAAAAAGCGCCGTTATCCTCTGCTCTTACATAATGCTTTGGGTCTTCCTTTTTAAGGGTGTCCAAAAAGCTCTTTTGTGCCAAACCGCCTATAGTATCATCGGGCCTTGCAGTTTCAAAACCGACCGATGCCGCAAAGGAAAGGAGCATTCGTCGTTGGGACAGCATTTCCATATTAAATTCCCGCTCCCCGATTTGAGAATCGGAAATATCCTTTATAAACTTTTCAGCTACCGCCCGACCCCAATTCTTTGCCGCAGCAGTTTCTTCAAGCGTCAGCTTTTTTTCGGTTGCCACGGACAAATTTTGCTTTATACTTGCCGACGGCTTGTCCCCTGCAATTTTAACATCGTTATCCGAATACAATTCTTTCCCCTCCGTTCGTGAATTTTTTAATTCTTATATATTCTTTAAGGCTTCGGCGAGCTGTGCGGGGCAGGAGGTGTTTTTAAAACCGCATTTTATGTTTTGCAGTTTTTCGATAACATCCTCAACCTTCATTCCCTCTACAAGAGCGGAAATGCCCTGTGTGTTGCCGTTACAGCCACCGTCAAATTTCACCTTTTTAACGATGCCGTCCTCTACTTCAATTTTAATGTTTCGAGAACAAACTCCTTTAGTTTTATATGAAATTTCCATTAAAATTATTCCTATCTGTCCTTGAATTTATTACTGCGAACGGGGTGACGGAGTTTGCGGAGCGCCTTTGCCTCAATCTGACGGATACGCTCTCTTGTTACATTAAACTCCATACCAACCTCTTCGAGTGTATGGCATCTGCCGTCCTTCAAACCGAAACGCAGACGGATAACAGCCTCTTCTCTTGGAGTGAGTGTTTTCAAAACGCTGTCGATATCCTCATTCGTGATAGATTTGAGCGCCGCATCATCAGGTGACAAAGCGTCCTCATCACGGATAAAGTCCATGAGCTTAGAGTCCTCCTCGGGGCCTATCGGTGTTTCCATAGAAACAGGCTCCTGAGCCACACGCATAATCTCACGAACACGCTCAACGGGTAAATCCATCTTTTCAGCAATCATTTCCTCGCTCGGCTCAACGCCGTTTTCATGAAGCAACTGACTTTGAATTTTCTTTAAGCGGTTGATGGTTTCAACCATGTGAACGGGAATACGGATAGTTCTTGCCTGGTCGGCAATAGCACGGGTAATAGCCTGTCTAATCCACCAAGTAGCATAGGTAGAGAACTTAAAGCCCTTAGTGTGGTCAAACTTGTCCACCGCTTTAATAAGACCAACATTTCCCTCTTGGATAAGGTCGAGGAAGTACATTCCTCTGCCCACATATTTTTTAGCGATACTAACAACAAGTCTTAAATTCGCTTCTGTAAGTCTTTGCTTTGCGTATTCATTACCCTCGGTGATTTTAACGGCAAGCTCGATTTCTTCTTCGCTCGAAAGCAGAGGCACACGACCGATTTCACGAAGATAAACCTTAACAGGGTCGTCAAGAGAGATATTATCAAAATTCATATCCTCTTCACTTATCTTGTCAACATCCATCTCCTCAAGCTTTAATTCGTCATCGGTAGGCTCCTCGTCAAAATCGAGTTCAAGCGCGGGAGGCTCAGCAAAAAGCTCATCTAAATCTTCGGGAGCATTTTCAATATCGTCAATGCTGTCATTCTTCTTTTCTTCTTCCTTGTCGATTTCAGCAACAGCGATTTCCTCTATTATATCCTTCTTTTTCTTTTCACTCATGTTTTATTTCCCCTTTTTTTATCAATCATATTTTGCAGTCCCCGTGCCCAGTCCTCTACCGAGGCGTCATCTTCTTGGGACATTTTAAGTCTCATATTTTCTTCTAATATTACCTCAATGCAGTCATTTAATACCTTTTTTGCGTTAATGCCTGCCCTATCTCCATTTTGCAAAGCTACTAAAAATCCCAATTCGGCGGGTAAAAGCTTCTCGGCAAAAACAGAAATATCCAAAGCTCTGCCGTCCTGTAAAGTTTCAATTATAGTACTGTATATTCTTCGGTTAAGCTTTGTAATGAACATTTCGGGCGTGATTTTTTCAAGCGCCGTTTTGTAAAAATCAGGGTGTTGCATTAGCACCGCAATTATAGTTTCCTCAGCAGATGTTCCTTTAGGCGATATTCTGCGTTCGGGATTGACGTCATCCTTGTTAAGCTTAGGACGGATTACATCGGCAATTTCCTTTTTTTCTCTTGCCTTGACAAACCGTGTCCTCAGTTCCTTAACCTTGGTTTCAAGTGCCGTTCTTGAAACGCCGTACTTGTCACTCAGTCTTCCTATATATATATCCCTCGTCATAACATCGCTCTGCTGAGCAATAATCTCAGCGGCGGCAGATAAGTATTTCAGCTTTCCGTCGTCAGCATCAAGGTCAATTCCCTTTGCCGCCATTAAGAGCTTGTACTCCACATCGCTCACAGCACCCTCAATAAGTCCTCTGAATCTGTCGGCGCCGTTTTTCTTTATAAACTCATCGGGGTCTTTACCGTCGGGTATAACAATAACCCTAGTCTTTAGCCCCGTTTTCTCTAAAATTTCGGTCGCTCTCTTAATTGCCTTTTGTCCTGCGGCATCGGCATCCATTGTGAGAATTACCTCTTTTGTGTAGCGCGCTAGCAAATTCGCCTGTTCCTCGGTAAAAGATGTTCCCAAGGGCGCTACTGTATTCGGAAAACCTGCTTGGTGCAGGGAAATAACGTCCATATTACCCTCAACCAAAATCATATTTTCACTGCAATGGTTTTTGGCTAAATTAATACCGAAAAGGTTTATACTCTTTTTGTAAACAGGAGTGTCCGATGTGTTAACATACTTGCCACCCTGTTTGTCCTCACCCGGCATTGCTCTGCCGCTGAAGCCTACAACATTTCCCCTTATGTTGATTATGGGGAACATAACCCTCTTTCTGAATCGGTCATAGTAGGTTCCTCTGTTGCTTTTGCCGATTACATTGGCGGCAAGCATTTCCTCTATAGTGTAGCCTTTTGATTTTAGGTGTTTAATAAGTGCATCCCAACTGTCAGGCGCGGCACCCAAACCGAATTTTTTAATAGTGGCAGGAGAAAGCCCTCTGCCCAAAAGATATTCTCTTGCCCACTTTCCCTCATCCGTTAAAAGGAAGTTATGGAAAAATCTGCCCGTTTCCTTATTTATATCATAAATTCTGTTTTTAAGCCTTTGCATCGAATCGTCATAACCGCTGTCGGGAAGTGTTACGCCCGATTTCTCGGCTAAAAGCTTAATCGACTCTATATAATCAAGATTTTCTATAAGGCCCGTAAAGGTGAACACGTCACCGCCCGCACCGCAACCGAAACAGTAAAAGGATGCGGTTTCGGGATAAACTGTAAAGGACGGGGTTTTTTCTCCGTGGAAAGGACAAAGACCCACAAGATTTTTACCCCTGCGTTTAAGGGTTACATATTGAGAAATTACAGTTTCAATATCATTTCGGTATTTAATTTCGTTTATAACATCCTCGGGTATTGCCATTTTGTCCCCTCCTTTACATTTTTAGATTCCCCAAGATTTTGGGATATAAATATCTGAATAAAGCGTCTTGGCGTAATGGTCGGTCATACCGCCTATATAGTCAACAACCGCTCTTTCCTTGCCTTCTTGCTCTAAGATACTTGTGAATTCCTTACCCATTTTTTCGGGGTTTTGCAGAAAGTACTTATAAAGCCCTTCCATAATCCCCGCAATTTTGGTTTCTTCCGATTTTGCTTTCGGGTTTTTATAAACCGCCTCAAAAAGAAAATCGTGGAGCATATCATAGTATTTTAGTGTGTTCTCATCCATAACAATATCTTCTTTGCTGTTATCGACGACCGATGTTACAAGCGTGGTTATTCTCTGGCTTTTACTAACCCCCAGATTATCACAAATTTCCTTTGGAATATCCCTGTAAGAAATAATATCACCTCTTACAGCATCATCAATATCGTGGTTTATGTAGGCTATTCTGTCAGCAAATCGAACCACTCTGCCCTCTAATGTATCAGCCCACTCACCCTTGGTATGACAACGAATTCCGTTTAATACTTCATATGTCAGATTTAAACCTTTTCCGTCTTTTTCAATTCTTTCGCAAACCCTCACGCTTTGCTCATAATGAGTAAAGCCGCCGTCATAAAGAGCATCAATCGCCCTTTCTCCCGCGTGACCGAAAGGGGTATGCCCTAAATCGTGACCAAGCGCTATTGCCTCGGTCAAATCCTCGTTAAGACCTAACGCCCTTGCGATAGTGCGTGCGATTTGCGACACCTCTAAGGTGTGGGTAAGTCTTGTTCTGTAATGGTCAAGCTCAGGAGATAAAAAAACCTGTGTTTTGTGTTTTAATCTTCTAAAGGAACGGCAATGAATAATACGGTCTCTGTCCCTTTGAAAATCTGTCCTCAAGGGGCATTTTTCTTCTTCTCTCGCCCTGCCCTTTGTGTTTTCGGCAAGGCACGCAAAGGGTGACAAAATCAGCCTTTCGTGAGACTCGGTAACCTCTCTGACACAGTTCATTATACCCCTCCTTTTTTACTCTCTATATTATATATTAGATTTTTTTGTCGAAATACCTTTATTTTTTTAAAAAATTAAAAGCTGTCTTTCGGCAGCCTTTAATCACACATTATATAGTCTTTTTTTACCGCTCAAAAATCGAGAAATAAAAGATGCCGCAGCAAAATATAAAATTCCTTTAAACCCAAACATTTCACAGCAAATCAAAGACGCCGTTAGAGGACAGTTGGTAGCCGCACCGAAAAGTGCCGCCATACCGAGTACCGCTCCAAAAGGAGCCGAAACACCAAGCATTAATGCAAATGCTCCGCCAAATGTTGCGCCGATAAAAAATGTGGGAACAATTTCTCCACCCTTAAAGCCGGAACCTATCGTAATTGCGGTAAATATGAGCTTTAAAATAAAGGCTTCGTTCTCAACAGCTGAGGACTCAAAAATTCTTTTAACAATTTCCATTCCGCCGCCGTTATAATCTCGGCTTCCCTCGATTAGAGTAAGCAGAATTATCAAAACCGCACCCACAATAATTCTCACATAAGCATTTTTAAAATGTCTCTTAAAAAGCTCTTTGGTTTTATGTAGGCTGTAAACAAAAAGAATACCTATTGCCGTTGCAAACACTATCAGCGTTAGAGTATTGCAGAATAAATTAAAAGTGAAACTAGGCAGTGACAGTGAAAATTTTTCACCCTCAACCAAAAGTCCCTTAGCAATAAAAAATGCCGTGAAGGACGATGCAAATGTAGGTAACAGCGCTTTAATACTTTGCTTTTTAGAAAAAACCGCTTCCAGGCCAAAAACCGCCGCCGCTATGGGCGTGCCGAAAAGCGCAGAAAAAAACGCCGACATTGAGCAAATTGCTAAAATACGGGATTCTTCATCATTTAGCTTAAAGCGTTTTGCAAGAAAAACAGATGCGCTCGCTCCCATTTGGAGCGCCGCTCCCTCTCTTCCCGCCGAGCCTCCGAAAAGGTGAGTCAAAACCGTTCCCGAAAAAACTGCAGGCAACAAAAGAGGTGAGACCTGTTTTCCGCTCTTTACATACGCTAAAGCACTATCTGTGCCAAGATTAGTCACTTTAAACGATTCGTAAATTTTAACGGTTAAAACACCGCCTAATGCCAGAAAGAACAAAAGCCAACCATTTTCACTACGCAATGCAGTAACAAGAGTAAGGGCGTGGAAAAACAATCCTCCCAACGCCCCTGCGATAAGCCCTGTTCCAAGGCTCAACAATATCCGTTTTGCAACATTTGTTATGTTTTTCATTTAAAAACTACTACCTTGTCAAACAACTTTCGTACTCGGCTTTTTTCCCAGTATAGCACTACGAGCGCCGCAATTTCAGTAGCGGTCATTATCAGCGTTTGTGGAATTCTGCCCACCATCACAGCGGGGAAAGCAAAAATCCCTCCCGAATAAAAACAAGCAATAAGCAGGCTGTTGAGAAGAAGAGTACACACTATTTTATTAACCGCAACACCTATGCAAATTCTCGGCATTGTTGCCCTCTTGTAAAGGAAAAGAGCCACAATCAGACCCGAAACAGCATTTGTTAGTGTGAACAGCGGGTTATATGCACCAAACGGCAATATTAAAGCACCGAGAAAATCACCTAATGTGGTAAGAGCCACAGTGTAAGGTATCCCTAAATAAACCGCACCAAAGCCGGTGGTTATAATCGACAGACTTATGTGACTGCTCACGCTTTTAAAAGCAGGCAGACGCTCTAACAAAATGTTAATAGCAATAAGAACTGCGGTTAAAATAATTTTGATTAACTGTTTTTTAGTTTTACTCATAAAAAATCCTCCTTTACCCGTTATACGAATAATAGGAGGATAATATCCTTGAATTACACGTCAGCGGGATGCGACAGCACCACCGTGGGTTTCCCCTTCGTCCCAAAAGCAACTCCCCGTCTTTTGAGCACTTAACGCAATGCCGTCTACTCTGTATGCTACAATTATACTATTTTGTCACTATTTGTCAAGCAAATCCTTTATTACCTCGCCTGCAATTATAAGTCCTGCAGTACCCGTCACAAAAACCGCACTGCCTATATTACCGCTCTCGTTTTTAATGGGCTTTTCAGAAGAATAAAGGGTTTTGAGTTTTTTGACCCCTCTTTTTTTAAGCTCTGTTCGCATAACCCGAGCCAAGGGGCAACCCTCGGTTTTGTAAATATCGGCGATTTTAAACCCACAAGGGTCGAGCTTGTTACCCGTTCCCATTGAGCTGATTATCGGAACACCGCACTCTTTAGTCTTAACAATAAGTTCCACCTTTGAAGTAACGCTGTCGATAGCGTCAATTATATAGTCGTACTCCGCAAGGTCAAACT
>JAZONB010000125.1:0-3722 GCA_045654305.1 Acutalibacteraceae bacterium
TTTTATTCGCCGAAAAATCCGCTTTCGGGGTGAATGTCAATCTTCCAGCCGGTAAGCTTTGCGGCAAGACGAACATTTTGACCCTTGTTGCCAATAGCCAATGAAAGCTGAGCTTCGGGAACGCTTGCTTTGCACACCTTAGGCTCTTCGCTCATAATTTCAACCGAAACAACCTTTGCGGGGGATAAAGCCTCGGCTATGAATTCGGTCGGGTTGTCACTGTATTTAACAATGTCGATTTTCTCGCCCTTTAATTCCTCAACAATGGTGTTAACACGGGCACCCTTAGGACCGATACAAGCACCGATAGCGTCAACTTCGGGGTCTTTGCACCAAACGGCAATCTTAGTTCTTGAGCCTGCTTGACGGGAAATTGATTTAATTTCAATTGTACCGTCAAAAATCTCGGGAACCTCGGTTTCGAACAAACGCTTAACAAGTCCCGGATGTGTACGGGAAAGCATAACTCTGGCTCCACGGTCGGTCTCCTTAACATCTACTACATAAACCTTGATGTGGTCGCCCTCGTTAATGACCTCATCGGGCACCTGCTCGATTTTAGGAAGTGTTGCTTCCTTACCCGAAATGGTTAAAATAGCGTTGCCTGTTTTGGGGTCAATTTTCTCAACATAAGCTGTAAGCAATTCTCTGTTGTGGCTTTGGAACTCTGCCAAGGTCTGACCTCTTTCAGCCTCACGAACTCCTTGACGGAAGTTGTTTTTAGAATTCTGTGCTACTACACGGCCGAACTTTCTCGGGTCAAGCACAATATCGATAAATCCGTTCTCGAGGGAAGCGGCGTCAATCTGAGCGGCGGCTTCTTTTGAAATCTCGGTGTAGGGGTCGAGCACCTCATCAACAATAGTTTTGCGCGCGGTAACTGTGAAAATTTTATTTTCGGGGTCGATAACGCACGAAACAATCTCGTTGCCGCCGAAATCTTTTCTTGCGGCTACTACGATAGCGTCGGCAATTTTTTCAGCAATAAACTGCTGAGGAATGCCTTTTTCCTGTTCCATAAGTTTCAGAGCTTCAAAAAACTCTGAATTATCATTTTCCTTTTTTGTAACTTTTTTTGCTCTTGCCATTTTTATGAATTCCTCCAAACAAAATATACTAATTAATCATCAAAGTCGCTTAAATACGCTTTGGATACAGACTCTTTATCGAAACTTATAGTTTCGTTTTCTGAGGTAAGGGTTAAGCTGTCACTAACCTCTGAGAGAATACCCTCAAATTCTTTTTTACCGTCGACGGCTTTGTAAAGTCTGAACTTTACCTTTTTACCCTTTGCCCATTCAAAATGCCAGTCCCTTGTAAGCTCACGCTCAATACCGGGCGAGCAAACCTCTAAGTAATACGATTTGTCAATAGGGTCTGCCTCGTCAATAATAGGGTCGATAGCGTGGGAAACATTGGTGCATTCGTCAATGCCGATACCGTTTTCACTATCAATAAAAACCCTCAAATACCAGTTGGCGCCCTCCTTTAAAAAGCGGACGTCCCACAGTGTTACACCCTGCTGTTTAACGGTTTCCTCAATCAAGGAATAAACCCTTTCTGCTGCGTTTGCCATACATTCAACTCCTTAGGCTGACGAGAGTCGAATCCGTCACGCCTGATAAATAATAATTTTTCGCCCGTTCTTGTCTCATCACTTGTAATACGTCAACAAAAATAAGCGCAAGAAAGACGGTAAAAGGCGGTGAGCGAAACCGTAATGGATTCGACTCTCGTCAGCCTAACCAAAACAAAAGTGAGTGGTTTTCACCACTCACCTTTCTTAGAACCGTAGTCAGTATAACACATTATAATAAAAAAAGCAAGTATTTTTTAAAATTTGCAATATTAATATGTTTTGTGATACAATGTAAATAAAGGAGCGTCTGATATGTGGGCTTTAATTATATTTTTAGTTTTATTTTTAATTTTTTCGGCGGTTATAATTTATTTCTTCTGTTTTGCGTTTTTAAGATGGAATATAGGAAATTTTGATGATGTGAACGACCCTTGCAACAGAGTCTTGGGCGAATTCAAGGAAAAGGTAGGCAAGGGGATAGAATATATCAATTCTTGCCCCTGCAAATGGGTGGAAACCTATAGCTTTGACGGACTGAAACTCAGCGCGAGGTATTTTGATAACAAACAAAAAAACACCATTATATTTTTTCACGGCTATCGCTCCTCGGCTTCAAGGGATTTTTCCTGTGCATTAAAAATGTATACCGATTTAAATTTAAATGTTTTGCTTGTTGACCAACGCGCTCACGGCAAAAGCGAGGGCAGACTTATGACATTCGGCGTTAAGGAAAGCCGAGATGTACATTCGTGGGTGGAGTTTTTAAATAAAAAATACTCTCCTGAAAAAATCATCCTCGGCGGTATGTCTATGGGAGCAACCACAGTGCTTTTGGCGGCGGGGAAAAAGTTCCCCGAAAATGTTAAAGCAATAGTTGCCGACTGCGGTTTTACCTCGCCTGAGGAAATAATCAAAAGTGTTTCTGAAAGGTTTCTTAAAATAAAGGCGGGTTTTCTGCTTCCTTTTATAAACCTTTGTTGTACTTGCTTTGGCGGATTTTCCATAAAGGGAGTTTCAACCGAGAAATCCCTCAAAGAAAACCGCTTGCCTGTGCTTTTGATTCACGGTGAAGCAGATACCTTTGTGCCTTGCGAAATGTCACGCAAAGCATTCAAAAGCTGTAATGAAAATTGCCGTCTTGTAACCATCCCAAATGCCTATCACGGAATGAGTTTTCTCACGGATGAGAAAAAAACAAAAAGCGAAATAAAAGAATTTTTAACAAAGTGGGTTTCTTCCGACTGTTTTGATTGACTTTTTAGAGATTTAATAATAAAATATAAATAGATACTAAGTCCTAATTTTTTTAAGGAGAAATATAAATGATTACCATTAAAAAAGTGTTTTCGCTCTTGATTGCGCTCGTATTAATGCTCAGCTTTTCAGCTTGCAGTGATATTGACCCTGATTACGGCGTTTCCGAAGAAAAGAAAACAGAACAAAAGGCTGAGGATAAAGCAAATTACGATGTGAACACCAAAATTATGTCCTCGGATAGGGTTATGTCGAATTATTTTGATATAAGTCTTTTTGACGAGGAAAATTATTCTGAAATATATTTAGGCAAAAAGTTCGAAATTGATGCGGAGTATGCAGGAGTTAAATTGCCTGTTCCCACTAAGATTTACGAAATGAAAGATTTGGGTTGGACCCTTGCCGAGGGAAACGAGTACAACGAAAAATCCTTGGTTTTTGCATACGAAACCATTGATGTCGTTTTCCAAAACGAAAACGGTGTTAAACTCTATGCAAAATGCTATAACTCGTCACGCTCATCTGTAAAGCTTGAAAAGTGTTATGTAGTAAAATTCCGCATTGATAACGATTTTTATATTGACAGCAACAATTACAATGCTTTTAATATAAACTCAATTACAAACACAATGGCAATAACCGATGTTATCAATACCTTAGGCACACCATCGCATTTTTATGAGGTAAGCAAGGAGTGCTATTATCTCGATTATTTCATAACAAAGCGTGACCGCCGAAACGGTATTACGGTATATATTAACCCTGTTGATGATACTGTAACAGCAATTGAGTTTTCTTTCTATAAGTAGGTGTAATAAATGCAAAAATATCTTTTCCCTGCAAACATAATGCTACCCAAAAAGGATTTTACAAAATGGGCGGTTATAGC
>JAZONB010000126.1:0-5596 GCA_045654305.1 Acutalibacteraceae bacterium
GGTGCTGACAAAATAATGTTTGGTACAGGTATGCCCGACAAAGAGCCATATGACCGCATATATCAAATGCTTTATTGCGAATTGCCTCAAGAGGATATAGAGAAAATAGCATATAAAAACTTCGAGCGCATTATGGAAAGGGGTAAAAAATAATGGATATCCGTACTAAAGCAATTATGAAAGAACTGCAGGATGTTCGTATTTTTGACGCCCACTTCCATATTGGTAGCGGACAATGTACAAGCATTTATATTGAGCCGCTAAAAGAAGAGGAAAGTCTTTCCCTGTCTGCTCGTTGTGGCATTGATAAAGTTGGTGCTATTGCTATGGGCGCTATGACTAATTCCGACAGTAAAAGTGCCGTAGACTGGCTTGTTAATTTTTGCGAAAAACGCGACGATATGTTTTTCTACTGTTGGTATCAACCATTACAACATAAAATCCTTATGGAGCAAATTGATGCACTTAAAAACCATCCGTTGTTTTTAGGAGTGAAAATACATCCTCGTGAAGATAACGCTCACTTAGAAAACGGAATGTACGATATTTTTATGGACTATGCCGCTGTACACAACATTCCAATTCTGTGCCACACTTGGGATACTGAGCCTATGAACAGACCTATTTCATTTGAACGCTATCTTGCAAAATATCCCGAAATGAAAATCATATTAGGTCATATGGGCGGTACCCGTAGCGGATGCTTAGACTCTTTGCGTATGGCAAGAGAATATAAAAATGTCTTTTGCGATATAAACGGCTCACTTTATTCTGAACTTTGGATTGAGGAACTTGTCAAAATGGCGCCCGAACACAAATTTATATTCAGCACTGACCAAACCTTTAATGATACAAGACCAGTTCTTGGCAGAGTTCTTTTAAGCAAAATACCTGATAGAACAAAAGAAAAAATACTATGTGAAAACTTTGAAAATGTAATCGGCAAGAAATTAATTTAATTATAGGAGGATGCAAATATGAAAATTACAGATGTACGCACGATGATTTTAAGACAGAATAAAATCGAAATGATAGGTGACGGCAGTCAGGATACCGTTGTTATCGTTGTAGAAACCGATGCTGGCATTTGCGGTGTAGGTGAAGTTGATTCAGCTCCTTATGTCGTAAAAACAATCATTGATACTCCCGCCTCACATATGGCTTGTATGGGACTTCGCGAGATTCTTATTGGTGAAGACCCGTTAGATGTGGAACGTCTTTGGAGAAAGATGTATGACAAGAGCATTTATTACGGTCGCCGCAGCGCGGTTATCCATGCAATGAGCGGTATCGATATTGCTCTTTGGGATATCATAGGTAAATATTACAACGTTCCAACCGCCAAAGCTTTAGGCGGTGCTTACCGTGATAAAATACAGGCTTATTGCAGCGTTTTAATGCCTGAAACTGAAGATGAGGTTTTCCGTCTTGTAGAACAGCATCAAGGCAAAGGTTACCAAGGCTTTAAATTCGGCTGGGGTGGTTTAGGTCAAAGTTTTGAAAAGGATATCCGCCTTGTAAAAGCGGCACGTAAAGCAATTGGTGATGATGCACATCTTATGATAGACATTGCAATGCGCTGGACCGATGTTAAGGGCGCTATCAACACCGCAAAAGCCTTCGAAGAAGAAAATGTTTTCTGGATTGAAGAACCTTTCCATCCTGATAATCTTGACGGTTATTCTCGTATAAACCGTGCCACTAATGTTCACATTTCAGGTGGCGAGGAAATCGGTACAATTCACGAATTCCGTGAACTCTTAAGCAGAGGCTGTGTAGATATCGTTCAACCTGATTTAAGCCGTTGCGGTGGTCTTACAGTTGCACGCAAGCTTATTGACCTTGCCGAAGAATACAACACAATTATCATTCCTCACGCCTTTAAGACTAATATCTTAATGTCCGCAACTCTTCAGTATATTGCCACCTTACCTAACGTATGGTATCAGGAATTTTGCGAACAGGATACTATACTTCGTCAAACCTTAACCTCACCCCTGTTTAGCATCGACCCCGAGGGCTATGTTCATATTCCTCAAACACCGGGTATTGGTATCAGCCTTAATGAAGATGCAGTAGAAAGATTTAGAGTAGAATAATCTATTATAAAGTCAGGACCTTCGGCACATCCGAAGGTCCTGACTCGTTTTGAAACTTAAAAATAAATTTTAAAATATAAACCAAATAAACTAATGAGAATGTTTCACTTCAAAGTAACTGTAACTACTCACTATATAATTTTTTAACAGTAAAATAAGATGTTTTAGGTCTGCGATGTTCACTAAGAAGACCTTTGTTGTTAAATCCTCTTGCTCTATTAATATTAATATCCGAGGTGACATCCGCAAATTGCCATACAAAAGTACCACAAAATCCATCTTCAGCCATTGATAACTTTATAACCTTTTCGATAAATTCAGACTGATATTGCATAGTCCACTTATTGTGAGCAAAATCATCAAAACCGGAAAGAGCTCCGCATCCAAACTCTGACATTACAACCGGCTTATCTCCTACACCTTTATCTATCATTTTTTGCCTGATACCCTTTATAAAGTCATCCCAATCATCAATACTGCCTGCATACCAACCCATATAGTAATTTAGATATACAAAATCAGTAAACTCAAGGCAAATGTCCTTATCAAAACGGCAGGTAGCATAAGTTACAAGACGGCTGTTATCCTGTGAACGCACAAACTGAGAAAATGTTTTAGTAATTTCATACGCTTCTTGATATTCGGTGTATATTTCATTATGAAGTCCCCAAATTACAATAGACGGATGCAGGTTTAGTAGTATTTTGGGTAAAACTCCGTCAAAGAGGATATACACGCTCTGTAACAGGATTATATCGTCTTTTGCGAAGACAAGGACAAATGGCAATAAAACCGCCAAATCCTAAATATATTCCAAAACCATACGAACAAATGCAATATCCCGGTCAGAGAGTGCAAATAGATGTTAAGTTTGTTCCCGAAACTTGTATTGTAGGGAAAGCAAAAGGACAAAAGTTTTACCAATACACAGCTATTGATGAGTATTCTAGATTTCGATATTTAGAGGCTTTTGAGGATCATAGTTCATATTCATCAGCACAGTTCTTAAAGCATTTAATAGAGAAATTTCCGTTCAAGATAGAGTGTGTTCAAACAGATAATGGTATGGAATTTACAAAGCAATTAGGCAATACCCAAAAGCCGACGCCCACACTGTTCGAGCGTACGCTCGAACAGTGTGGCATAAGACATAAGCTTATTGCGCCATATACACCTAGGCATAATGGTAAAGTAGAGCGCTCTCACCGTAAAGATAACGAATACTTTTATGCTACACACTCTTTTTACTCTTTTGAAGACTTTAAAAAGCAACTTTCTGTTCACAACAGAAAATACAATAACTTTCCTATGCGTCCTCTTAATTGGAAATCTCCTGCCGATTACATCAACACTTTTATCTCTAACGGCGAAGTTTTCTAATTTTGTAACACATCATTGACAAACCAACACCAAAAGTTAAATTACTATGCAGAATAAACGTTACCAATAATATAGTTTTTCTAACTTTTTATGCTCTTTGCTCTTTTCGTGTTCGCGTTCTCCAAAGAATTCATCCTTAGCAGCAACAGTAGGATCATACCAATCTGCCTTAGCCTTTGCCCACATAATCCATTCCGCAACTTCGCTATCATTATCCGCCTTAGATTCAACCGCATTAATCAATGCTCGTATTTTACATGCCATAGCAAAATCTTCAGCCTGATTTTCTAAAGCAAGAGTTAATTCTACCTCTTCATTATATCTTTCACGAAGTCTTTCTCTCTTCCGTTGTTCTTCCTGACGTTTGCGTTCTGCCTCCTCGCGTTCTTCGCGAGCAAGCTTTGCATCATTAATAGCAATAAATATTGCAATCATCATATCTCCAAGTTGCTCTTCAAGAGTTATAGACTTACCGTCTCTCAATCTTCTTTTCAAGCCTACACCAACGCTGATACGTCCATTATGTATATGATCATATTTACGTATTTGTGGCTTACTTGCCCAGCTATACCGTTTACGCTCATCTTCGTATTTTAACAAGGACATTCGTTCTTCTTTTGTTAATTCGTGCGGTATTTCCGTAGTTGCCTCAGAAAACCTTAATTGAATATAATCTGTTTTATAATGAAAACATAAATTATCATCTAAATCAACACCAAGCAGTTTCATTGCTTTTATAAGTGAATCAATAATTCTAAAAACTCTTGGTAAGGAATTGTCTGCAACATCGTATTTTAAATATGGTGCAGTATTTTTACTTTGTTTTTGTTGATATGGAGTTTGTTTCTTAAACTCTTTTTCCCAACTCTCGATTCGCTTTCTGTGTGCTATAATTTTAGAATGTAGCCTTTCCTTTTCATCAGTTATTTTAATATTTGAAAGTGCAATAAAAAGATGTTCTTTTTCATCAGCAGATAAAAACGGAAGTAAAGCGTCGTATTCTCCACTATAATTACTACTTGCAGTTTCATTGTTTTTTACTTCGTTTTCAATAATGGATTGAGGGGTATTTATCACAGTTTTTTCTTCTGCTTGTATTTTCGTATCATCCTTGCTTTTTGATATGAATGGTATGTGTTTGTATAACTCAATAACCTCATCCGGATCTCCATTTAATTCTGCAACTATCGTTTCTTTGCCGAATTCTTTTTTAGTCCAATATCCTTTAGGCGGAATAGGGATATTTGCATCCTTAATTTGTTTCCACAAAAGCGAATATGAAATATCATATTTTTTAACCATTCCCGAAATAGAAATTGACCACACTTCATCGTATATTTGCTTTCTGGTTAACTTCGTCACTGTATATGATTCCACTATTTCTTCCTCCTTTCTTACAGTTTCCATTATTTTGTTAGATTGCGAGTTTTGCGCTTTGGTCAATGTTTCGAAATGAGTTATCCCTCCAATTCTTCGTTTTCTTTTAATAGAAAAACCAAATCACGCTTCATTTCCTCAAAATTGCGAATGATTGTTTGTAAATTGTTCTCAATAGCTTCAACTTGAACCTCATTGATTCTTCCATGATTGTAAGCAATTAATCGCTCGGGAATAATTACATAAGACCAGCTATCACGATAAGTTTCTTCATTTTTCACCGCAAAGCCTATCGGTAACAGATTATTCCTCATACCCAAAGTAAGCATCATAGGAGAGATTCCAAGATAATCCGCCGCAGCCTTTATAGTAACTTTCGGCATAGTTCTAATTTCTTCATCGGTATATTTACCCATGCGTTTCACCTCCTTCATTCGCTTAATTATACCACATAGATTCTAATAACATATATAATTAAAAAAAATTGTTTTTATAAACTAGTATTCAAGCAATATAAAACACCCCAGATAGATGGAACAATACCACTTATCTGGTGTTTGTTTTTAACTGCATATTGTTCCACAATTTCGTTTGCAGTACCTGCAAACAACGATCACAACTAAAGCACAGATATTGCAACAAAATTTCTTAAAATTCTTTATTTATCGCGTTTTGGGCCTTTAATATACTATTATTTTATATCGAAAATTGGGAAATATTGGAGAACGCTATTCTCGGGG
>JAZONB010000127.1:0-8987 GCA_045654305.1 Acutalibacteraceae bacterium
CGATACCAACCGTGCGCTCATGGGTTCAAACATGCAGAAGCAGGCTGTTCCGCTTCTTAAACCCGAAAACCCGATTGTTGCTACCGGTATGGAATATAAGGCAGCTGTTGACTCAGGTGTTATAGTTCTTGCTAAGCGTGCTGGTGAGGTTACATTTGTTTCTGCCGATACAGTTAAGGTAAGAGCTAAAAACGGTGAAATTGATGAGTATAAGCTTATTAAGTTCCTTCGTTCTAACCATGGCACCTGTATTAACCAGAAACCGATTGTTGCAGTTGGTCAGAAGATTAATGAGGGCGACGTAATTGCCGACGGTCCTGCGACATCCAACGGTGAAATTTCTCTTGGTAGAAATGCACTTATCGGATTTATGACATGGGAAGGCTATAACTACGAGGACGCTGTTCTTATAAATGAGCGTTTAGTTCGTGATGATATTTATACTTCAATTCACATTGAGGAATACGAAATCGAGGCCCGTGACACCAAACTCGGACCCGAGGAAATCACAAGAGATATTCCGAATGTGGGTGACGATGCTTTGCGTGACCTTGATGAGCGTGGTATTATACGCATTGGTGCTGAGGTTACAGCAGGTGACATCCTTGTTGGCAAGGTTACTCCTAAGGGTGAAACTGAACTCACAAGCGAAGAAAGACTTTTACGTGCTATCTTTGGCGAAAAGGCTCGTGAGGTTAGAGATACGTCCCTTAGAGTTCCCCACGGTGAGTATGGTACTATCGTTGATGTAAAGGTATTTACCCGTGAGGATTCTTCGGAGTTAAGCCCCGGTGTAAACGTTGTTGTTCGTTGCTATATAGCCCAGAAGCGTAAGATTTCTGTCGGCGATAAAATGGCAGGACGTCACGGAAACAAGGGTGTTGTATCCCGTATTTTACCAAGTGAGGATATGCCTTTCTTACCCGATGGTACTCCTCTTGATATAGTTCTTAACCCGTTGGGCGTTCCGTCACGTATGAATATCGGTCAGGTGCTTGAGGTACACTTAGGTTACGCTGCAAGGGCGCTTGGCTGGAACATCTGTACACCTGTATTTGACGGCGCACACGAGGAAGATATCCGCAAGTGCTTCCAAATGGCAGAGGATTTCACAAAGAATGATGATTACGCTCTTAAAAACGGAGCAGGTCTTGATTTCTCTAAGATTCCTATGCGCGAAGATGCTAAAACTCAGTTGTTTGACGGTAGAACAGGTGAGCCTTTCGATAATCCTGTAACCGTTGGTTATATGTATTATCTCAAGCTCCATCACTTGGTTGATGATAAGATTCATGCCCGTTCAACCGGTCCGTACTCACTCGTTACTCAACAGCCTCTGGGCGGTAAAGCTCAGTTCGGCGGTCAGCGTTTCGGTGAGATGGAAGTTTGGGCACTTGAAGCTTACGGTGCGGCTTATACCTTGCAAGAAATCTTGACAGTTAAGTCTGACGATGTTGTAGGAAGAGTTAAGACCTACGAATCTATCGTTAAGGGTCAGAACATTCCGAAGCCCGGTGTTCCCGAATCCTTTAAGGTTCTTATTAAGGAACTTCAGTCTTTGGGTCTTGATGTTAAGGTGCTTGATGAAATGAACGAGGAAATCGACCTCAAGCAGACCTTTGACGATGATGATGACATCGGTTTAGGAGCTCCCGTTATTAATGACAGCAGCGAATTCGAGAATGAAACTGTTGTTGACGGTCTTGATGGCTTTGGCCTTGAGGACGAAAACGGCGAAGCAATAGAATTTGAAGAAAATGATAATGAATTCGATAATGACGAGTTCAACGATGAAATGTAACGGAGGGCATTATGGCAGAGATAGAATTTGAATCCATTAAAATAGGTCTTGCATCTCCCGAACAGATTAGAAGCTGGTCACACGGCGAGGTTACCAAGCCCGAAACCATTAACTACAGAACATTAAAACCCGAAACAGGCGGTCTTTTCTGCGAACGCATTTTTGGACCTCAAAAGGACTGGGAGTGTCATTGCGGAAAGTATAAGAGAATCCGTTATAAGGGCAAGGTTTGTGAACGCTGCGGCGTTGAAGTGACAAGAGCTAAGGTACGCCGTGAGCGTATGGGCTCTATTGAGCTTGCTGCTCCTGTTTCACACATTTGGTATTTTAAAACTATTCCTTCCCGTATGGGATTAGTACTTGATGTCACTCCTAAGGCTTTGGAGCAGGTGCTTTATTTCTCTCAGTATATAGTTACCGACCCCGGTACTACACCTTTGGAGAAAAAACAGCTCCTTAACGAAAAGCAATACCGTGACATGAAAGAAAAGTATGAGGACGATTTCGAAGCAGGAATGGGTGCAGAAGCAATTAAGAAATTGCTCAGCGAAATCGACCTTGATGCTACTTGCACTGAAATCCGTGAGGAATTAGAAGGTGCTTCCGGTCAGAAAAAGATTAGACTTTTAAAAAGACTTGAAGTAATTGAGGCATTCAGACAGTCGGGTAACCGTCCTGAATGGATGATTTTAGATGTCATCCCGGTTATTCCTCCCGACCTTCGTCCTATGGTACAGCTTGACGGCGGACGATTTGCTACAAGCGACCTTAACGACCTTTACAGACGTGTTATTAACCGTAATAACCGTTTAAAGAGACTTTTAGAGCTTCGTGCTCCTGATATTATCGTTCGTAATGAAAAGAGAATGCTTCAGGAAGCGGTTGACGCTCTTATTGATAACGGTCGTCGTGGAAAGCCCGTTACAGGCCCCAACAACAGAGCTCTTAAATCACTTTCCGATATGCTCAAAGGTAAGCAGGGACGTTTCCGTCAGAACTTGCTCGGTAAGCGTGTTGACTATTCGGGACGTTCTGTTATCGTTGTAGGACCTGAGCTTAAGATGTATCAGTGCGGTCTTCCTAAGGAGATGGCATTAGAACTCTTTAAGCCCTTTGTAATGAAGAGACTTGTTGAAACCAAAGCGGTTGTCAATATTAAGTCTGCAAGAAAAATGGTAGAGCGTGCTTCCGCTGAGATTTGGGACGCTCTTGAAACCGTTATTAAGGAACACCCTGTACTTCTCAACCGTGCGCCTACACTTCACCGTTTAGGTATTCAGGCGTTCGAGCCTGTTTTGGTTGAGGGTAAAGCTCTTAAACTTCATCCACTTGTATGTACTGCTTACAACGCCGACTTTGACGGTGACCAGATGGCTGTACACGTTCCTCTTTCTGCAGAGGCTCAGGCAGAGGCTCGCTTCTTAATGCTTGCCGCTAACAACCTGCTCAAGCCCTCTGACGGTAAGCCTGTTGCTGTTCCTACTCAGGATATGGTGCTTGGTTCTTACTACTTAACACTTGTTAAGACAGATGAGCCCGGCGTTAACAAGGTTTTCCGTGATAAGAATGAAGCTTTAATGGCTTACAATGATGGTATTGTAGGACTTCACGCTCCTATCCGCGTTAGAATGACCAACGAAAACGGCGAGCACAAGCTTGTTTGGTGTACAGTAGGTTTCATTATCTTTAACCAGTCTATTCCTCAGGATTTAGGATTTGTTAACAGAAATGACCCCGAACACGCTTTTGACCTTGAATGGTCATTCAAGCTTAAAGACCCAACAAAGCTGACAGTTGAGAGTAATGATGATATTATTCAAAACAAGGTTGGCAAGAAGCAACTCGGTAAAATTATCGACCGTTGTATCAATATTCACGGAACAAGCGAGTCTGCAATTGTTCTTGACAATGTAAAGGCTACAGGCTTTAAGTATTCTACCAAGGGTGCTGTTACAGTTGCGGTTATAGACGCTGTAATTCCTCCCGAAAAGAAGGACATCTTGGCTAATGCTGAGGCTCAGATTGACCGTGTTACTCGTGACTACCGCAGAGGTCTTATTAATAATGACGAGCGTAGCCGTCACGTAATTGAGGTATGGAATAAGGCAACCGAGGATGTTGCTGATGCACTAAAGGGCAACCTTGACGAGTTTAACCCCATCTTTATGATGGCTGACTCGGGCGCTCGTGGTTCTATGGCTCAGATAAGACAGCTCGCAGGTATGCGTGGACTTATTGCTAATACCGCAGGTAAGGTTATTGAAGTTCCGATTCGTGCAAACTATCGTGAAGGTCTTAACGTACTTGAGTACTTTATCTCCTCTCGTGGTGCGCGTAAGGGACTTGCCGATACCGCTTTGCGTACTGCTGACTCAGGTTATCTTACCCGTCGTCTTGTAGACGTTGCTCAGGATGTTATCGTTCGTGAGGACGACTGCGGTACTGAAGAAGGATTAACAATCTTTGATATTAAAGACGGAAATCATATCCTTGAGCCGTTAGTTGAGCGTCTTGAGGGCAGATACTTGCTTCATGATGCTGTTCATCCCGAAACAGGTGAGGTTATCTGGTCTAAGGATGATATGGTTACAGGTGATGCCGCTCAGATGATAGTTGACGCAGGTATCGAAAGAATTGAAATTCGTTCTGTTCTTACCTGTCACAGTCACCACGGCGTATGTAAGAAATGTTACGGTAGAAACCTTGCTACCGCGAAGCCTGTTACCACAGGCGAAGCAGTTGGTATCGTTGCCGCTCAGTCTATCGGTGAACCCGGTACACAGCTCACCATGCGTACTTTCCATACCGGTGGTATCGCAAGTACCGAAGATATTACTCAGGGTCTTCCCAGAGTTGAAGAACTCTTCGAAGCTAGACGTCCTAAGCGTTGCGGTTTAATTGCTAAGATAGACGGTACTGTTCGTATTGCCGAGGAAAAGAAGAGCAACGTAATCATTATTACTAATAATGAGCTTGCTACTGAAGAAAAGGTTACCATTCCTTACGGTATCCGTCCGCTTGTTAATGACGGTGATTTTGTACACGCCGGCGACTTGCTCATTCCTGGTGCTAAGTATCCTCAGGATATCTTGGAGGCTCAGGGTCCCGAGGCTGTTCAACAGTATATCATTGCTGAAATTCAGAATGCATACCGTACTCAGGGTGTTGACATTAACGATAAGCACATCGAGGTTATTGTTCGTCAGATGATGAAGAAGCTTCGCATCACAGATGCAGGTTCTACCGAGCTTCTCCAGAATGTAAGCTACGAATATAAGGAAATTGATGACGAGAACAAGAAAGTTCAGGCTCGCATTGATGCAGGTGAAGAAGGTCTTTCAAAGGCCACCTATCAGGCAACTCTGCTTGGTATTACCAAAGCTTCTTTGGCTACCGAATCATTCTTGTCTGCCGCATCATTCCAGGAAACAACCCGTGTTCTTACCGAGGCTGCAATTAAGGGTAAAGTTGACCCATTGTTCGGTCTTAAAGAAAACGTTATTATCGGTAAGTTAGTACCTGCAGGTACAGGTATGAAATGTGCCGAAATAAATTCTGTTGATGAAGTAGCAGATGAAGAAATGTTTGTTCCTGCAGATGCAGAGATTACTGCTGAAGAGATAGACGCATAAAATTAAAAGGGAGAAGCTTTTAGCTTCTCCCTTTTTGCTATACTGTGTAGTCCATACAGCTGCGGCTTGCAGTGAAAGGTCTTACATATTTGTTGGCAACAGCAACATGTAACGGATGTGTTGCGTAAGTTTTCAATGCTTCCTCGCTTTCAAATGTTGAGTCAAGCATCACTTCTGCATTTGAACTTGCCAACGGAGTGATATTCACTTTAATCTCTTTAAGTCCGTTGATTTTTCCGACAAGTCCCTCTAGCGCTAGTTTTATATGCTCTTTTATTTTTGCCTTTTCGCTGTCATTTAATTCGGGTTTTAATGTCCAAAGAATAATATGCTTTACCATAGCGCACCTCCATTTTAGTATATTGATTATTATATAAAAAAAGAAGGGTTTTGTAAACACTTTCATTTTTTATATAAAATTATACCACGGCACAACTTCATTAAAGACTTTTTAAAAGGTATAAAGAAAATTGCACTACCAAGATTAAACAACGTGTGGATAAGGGCAACATCACTCATTGTAACCTGCTTTTGAGTGTTTAAAAAAGTATTACTTGAAAGATACAAAATAATCATACAAACGGCAGAACCTATAATATTCACGGCAAAATGAAGGCTCACGACTGCTTTTGCATCCTTGTTGGCACCGAATGATGCGATAAAAGCGGTGATGCATGTGCCGATGTTGGCGCCGAGTACCATTGGAATTGCCATTTGGTATGAGAGTGATTCTGAAAGGGTTAGAGATTCAATTATACCGATAGTAGCGGCAGAAGACTGAATTATACCTGTAAAAAGCGTCGAAACCACAAGAGCGAAAAAGGGAGACTCGAGTGATAAAAGCAGTTTCTCAAAGAAACTAAGGTCACTAACAAGGAGTATAGCTTCGCTCATCAGTTCCATACCGTACATTAAAATCGAAAAACCTATAAAAATCTGTCCTACAGCTTGTCGTTTTGGGTGTTTGGATATGAAAGTAAGGCATAATCCCAAAAAGGATAATAGGGGAGTGAAAACTTTGGGACTTACTAAGATGAGTAAAGGGTGACTTTCTTTAATCCCCGAAAGACTTATAATCCAAGCGGTTAATGTGGTGCCGACATTGGAGCCCATAATAATTCCAAATGTTCTGTCAAAATTCAAAACTGCAGAATTAACAAGACCTACTAGCATCACCGTAACGGCCGAGGAGGATTGCAGTAATGCGGTAATTCCCGCGCCGTAAAAAAACCCTTTAACATCATTTGAGGTAGCTTTTTTTAATGTTTTCTCAATACCTGTTGATGAAACCTTTTCGAGATTTTCGCACATAAGCCTCATTCCGTAAAGAAAAAACGCAAGACCGCCTAAAACAGTGGCAAAAAAGCAAAAAATAAGTGTCATACAAATCACCATTTAATTTGTATGACACTTTATTGTTATTTAAAACTCAATAGCTTTTTCTATATATGCCTTAAGGTCGGCAATCGGGATACGCTTTTGCTCCATTGTGTCTCTGTCACGAACGGTTACGCAGTTGTCCTCCAACGAATCGAAATCGTAGGTGATGCAGATAGGAGTACCGATTTCGTCCTCTCTGCGGTAACGCTTTCCTATGGAACCTGCATCGTCATAGTCAACCGAGAAATATTTTGAAAGTTCATTATAAACCTCGGTTGCCTGAGGCGCTAATTTCTTGGAAAGAGGAAGAATAGCAGCTTTAAAGGGAGCAAGGGCAGGGTGGAAGTGCATTATAACACGGGTGTCACCCTTTTCGTCAACCTCTTCGTCATAGGCGTTGCAAAGGAATGCTAAAAGCACACGGTCTGCGCCAAGTGAGGGCTCGATAACATAAGGAATGTATTTCTCGTTTGTTTCGGGGTCGAAATATTCCATAGCTTCGCCTGAATGGTTGCTGTGCTGTGTCAGGTCATAGTCAGTTCTGTCAGCAACACCCCACAACTCACCCCAACCGAACGGGAATAAGAACTCAAAGTCGGTGGTGGCTTTAGAGTAGAAACAAAGCTCATCCTTGTCGTGGTCACGAAGTCTTAATGAATCCTCGTCAATTCCAAGGTCAAGGAGCCATTTTTTACAGTAACCACGCCAATATTCAAACCACTCAAGGTCGGTACCGGGTTTGCAGAAGAACTGGAGCTCCATCTGCTCAAACTCACGGGTACGGAAAATGAAGTTTCCGGGGGTAATTTCGTTACGGAAAGATTTACCAATCTGTGCTACACCGAACGGTACCTTTTTGCGTGAGGTACGTGCTATGTTTTTAAAGTTTACGAAAATACCCTGAGCTGTTTCGGGACGAAGATAAAGGGTGGATGTACTGTCCTCAGTAACGCCCTGAAATGTTTTGAACATAAGGTTAAATTTTCGGATATCGGTAAAATCGGTTGAACCGCAATCGGGACAGGCAATACCTTTTTCCTTTATATAGTTTGCCATTTCCTCGTCACTCATAGCGGCGGGGTTATCGCTTAAACCATTTTCAGCAACATAGTCTTCTATAAGTTTGTCGGCTCTGTGACGGGTTTTACAAGATTTACAGTCCATAAGAGGGTCTGAAAATCCGCCCAAGTGACCTGATGCTACCCAAGTTTCGGGGTTCATGATTATCGCGCTGTCAAGTCCTACATTGTAAGGACACTCCTGCACAAATTTTTTCCACCAAGCCTTTTTAATGTTATTTTTAAGCTCTACGCCCAAAGGACCGTAATCCCAAGAGTTAGCAAGTCCGCCGTAGATTTCACTGCCGGCGTAAACAAAACCTCTGCCCTTGGCAAGAGCTACAACAGTTTCCATATTTTTGTTTTCGTTTTTCATAATTTCTCTCCCAATAAAACGAATTTTTATACATATAATAGTACAAAAATTTTGCGTAAAAGTCAATAACGAATTGACTTGACATATTAATTTGTTTAGTTTATACTTAAATATAATAATGTATGGAGGTATTTTGCTATGGATAACAATAAAATTAAGCTTCATAATATAGATTTTGAGGATTTTATTAAGGCTATTGATGGTTGTATCGGAGATGTATATTTAGAAACCGACGACGGTGATGTGCTGAATTTAAAATCTAAGCTTTGTCAGATGATTGGTCTTAGCACAATTTTGAAGAATACCGAGGTTGCCGAGGCTACAATTCGTTGCACCAACCCCGAAGATGAAACTAAACTTTTCCGTTTTAATCTTTACGGAAAGGCATAAAGATTGGAGTAACTTGAATGGCAGATTTTTTAACCTATAAGGAGTTACCTCTTGTAAGAAAAGGTAACGAGATTTACTACGGTGATATGGCTCAGCCTCAGGTTGTAAAGTTTGAGGTGCTTTCCACCAAAAAGACCGAGGGTGGCGATATGCCTGAAAAGGTAAAGGTAATACTTATGAATAGCGATATTCAACTGCCCGATGACAAGCGAGTAATCAAGGAAACCACAAAGGATAGCTTCTTTGAAGCGCTTGATGTTGGCTTTGTCTGGCTTGAAAGAGCAAATAAGAAATAAAAAAACAACCGCTTTTGCGGTTGTTTTTTTAATATAACTCAGATGAAAGGTATC
>JAZONB010000128.1:0-14285 GCA_045654305.1 Acutalibacteraceae bacterium
TATGTGAGTTTGCTGCGGCGCACCCTGAAATTAACGTAATTGCCGTAGAGCGTGAGGCAAATGTAATTGTATCGGCTTGTGAGCTTGCTAAAAAAATGAACCTAACAAACGTTCGTTTTTTAAAATGTACTGCAGAATATCTTGAGAGACATATAAAACCTCAAAGCATTGAACAAATCTTCCTTAATTTTTCTTGTCCGTTCCCGAAATCGGGATACGCCAGCCATCGTTTAACCCACCGCCGTTTTCTTGAAATTTATAAGCGTCTGTTGAAAACGGGCGGCGAAATCCATCAAAAGACTGATAATATGCACTTTTTTGAGTTTTCTTTAGAAGAGTTTAGCCACAGCGGTTTTGCCCTTAAAAATGTTTCGCTTAATCTTCACGAAAGCGATTTTGAGGGTAATATTATGACCGAGTACGAGGAAAAGTTTTCTTCAAAAGGCTTTCCTATTTACAGACTGGAGGCGTACATAAATGATTGATTTTAAAATCGAGAAAATTGCGCCGTTATGCCGCGAATTCGGGGTGGAAATTACCGAAGAAATAAAAGAAAAATTAAATCTTTACGGAAATCTTTTACTCGAGTGGAACGAAAAAATGAACCTCACCGCCATAAAGGAGCCAGAGGAGGTACTTTTTAAGCATTTTTATGACTGCATTTTGTTCTTTAAAAATGTAAATTTGCCTCAAAATGCCACACTTATAGATGTCGGCACGGGTGCGGGTTTCCCGGGAATGGTGATAAAAATCGTGCGTGACGATGTTAAGGTCACGCTGCTTGACAGTCTTAATAAACGCCTTGTCTTTTTAAATGAGGTGATTTCTCAGTTAGGACTCACGGGTATCGAAACGGTGCATTCCCGTGCCGAGGATGCGGGCAAAAATCCTCACTACCGAGAGAAATTTGATATTGCAACAGCAAGGGCGGTAGCCTCAATGCCCGTTCTTTCGGAATACTGCATGCCGCTTGTGAAAAAAGGCGGACAGTTTGTTGCAATGAAAGGCCCCTCAGCGAAAGAGGAAATAGCGCTTAGTCCCAACGCATTAAAACTTTTGGGAGCCGAAAAACCTCAAATTTTCACCGAAACCTTAACGGGAGACGAGCAAAGGGTTTTCGTAATATGCAAAAAAATATCGCAAACCCCGTCAAAATACCCCCGAAAACCCTCAGATATATCAAAACAGCCCCTGTAAAAGGGCTGTTTTTCTTTTTTCTTGCCGAAATTCCACGACCGAAATTTCTTTACATTTGAAGGAGTCTTATGGATAATATCCTAGAAGGGTAGGGAAATTAATGCATACTATCGGCGAAAAGCGTATCAGGATGTTAAACCCAAGGAATATTAAAAGACAGCAATTTGCCGTAAGAAAAGATTTTGATTTAAGAGAGCTTAATTTATTAAGGGACAGTATTGCCGCAAGCGGCGTACTGCAGCCTATACTTGTAAGACCTGTAAAAAAGGGTACATATCAGCTAATATCGGGCAGCCGCCGACTGCAAGCGGCGTTAATGGCAGGACTAAGACGGGTGCCATGTGTTATACATAATGTGAATGACGACACCGCTCTTTTGTATTCTTTGGCAGAAAATATGCAAAGCAGAGGACTATCCTTTTTTGACGAGGCTGAGGCACTCGATTATCTGATTTCGAAAAAAGGGTGGTCATATTCTCAACTCTCGGCTTTTTTGGGAATTTCACAGACCGAGCTTGACACAAAACTTCGTGTTTTAAGACTCGAAGAGCGTTTATCTAAGCGTATAAGTGAAGCGAAACTCACCGAGGCGCACGCCTTAGCGCTACTGAATCTCCCAAAAGAGGGCAGAGGTATGGCGCTGCAAAAAATAATTGATGAAGATTTAAGCGGAGCCCAAGCTGAGAAATACATTTTTTCCATTCTAAACCCTCCCGTTGTAAAAACCGAAGAGGAACAGCCCGTCACAGAAAAGGCGGTAAGAAAATTTTCTATCGGGGACACTAAAATGTTTTCAAACAGCCTTTCAAAATTAGTCGATACTCTAAGGGCGGGCGGTGTTACGGTTAATTTCCGCAAAAGTGAGAGTGACACCCACACTGAATATAAAATCCGCATAAAAAAAGTAACCACCGACACCGAGGAGCCTTTACAGCTCAAAATTTGTCAGTAGTTACGGCATAGAAAATTTAAATGAAATTCCGTTTAAATCAAACGGGGAATTCAGCGCCATTAGGGTAAAGCCACCGCCCTGTGATGCACCCTCAAAATCGGCTAAGGATTTAAAGTTGTCCACAGGATTTATGAAAAAGTCCTCGTTGTCTTTATCGGTGGCGGTGTAAATTTCGAAACCAAATTTTTCGTAATAAGGGATTAAGTCATCGTTTATAGGGCGTAATATTAAAATATTGTTGTCTGCTATTACCCTTTTAAGGAGTTTTTCCATATACCCCTTTTTTCGCTCGGTTTGTTTTGTGGCAACGGCAAAAACATAATTTGCTCGGTACTTTTTGTCGCCTTTCACAATGTCACAGGGCAGTAAAAAAAGCTCTGAAACGGTCTCGCCGTTTACTTTAAGGGTTTCGGGTGGCGACCTAAAAAGCTCGGTTTCAAACTCTTTGTCACAGCCGAAGCTTTGCTCATAAATTTCTATTTCAGTTTTCATACATTATCCTTTGGTTTAAAAACATATTTTTCAAGGATTACATTCGGGCGGTAGGAAAGCTTGGCACGTCTCAATCCCTCAAGCCCCATATCGTCCTCACGGTTAAGGTATTTGTAAGAAAGTAACCTTTTTGCGAATTCGTTGTTAATAACCGCGTAGGCGCCCGAAAATTCGGGCAGAGCCTTTTCGGCGAAGATATCAAAAATACTGTCGTTAATGGGGCAACCAAGGGTAAAGGCAACCGCCTTATCTTCGATAAATATTGCGCCGCCTGTAACATCAAGGCTTTTTGTGTTTTGCAAGACAGTATAAATTCCCTCTTGCTCGCAAAGGGCAAATCGGTCAAGTCTATCTTCGTTTTGGGAGTACCACTCTTTGGCGCATTCCATAATTTTTTCGGTATTTTCGGGGGTTATCTCCTCATAGCGCCAATTATATTTCTTTGAAAAAGCGCTTATGTGGTTTCGCTTTGAATGGTATTTTTTACCCGAAAGCTCAGCCAAATCACTTGTAAGGTAGATATAATCAAAACTATCCCTTGCGGGGAGCATATCATACTTTTCTGTAAACCATTTGGGCAGACTGCTAAACTCTTCATTTATAGGGTTCCAAAAGGTGGGGGATTTTTCTTCGCAATGGTCGATAATCATCTTTAATCCTTTTTCAAAGTCACCGCCAATGGGAAAACGGTAGCTTTCGTCACCTTCGTCGCCGTAACGGATAAAAAGAGTGTCGCCCGAAATCGCTATTTTGTTGTTATACGCCTTTTGCCATACATAAAGATTAACAAAGGTGTTTTCGCAGGACACTTCTTTGGAATTTTTTAAAAAACTTTCCAACAGAGGCTTGTCCTCTAATTTTATGCTTCTGAAATCTAACATAAAAACTCCTAAAAAGCAGGGTATAAACCCTGCTTTTTTAAACTTTATTGTGCTGTGGATGAGGTCGAGGAGGTGGAAGATGAATTATTTTGTAAATCCTCTTTTGTAGGCTCGCCTAAAGCCTTGCCCTCGTGGGCGGTGCAAAGCTCGGGTATATTGCTTTTTTTGTACCAACCAACCGCCTTGTCAGGACAGCCTTCGGTTGCTAAATTACCGCTTGTTTTACAATAGTATTTCTTGACAGTATAAGAACTATCCTCAAATTCTTTGGGCTTTAGTCCTGTGTGGGCTTTTGACATAACCCCGCCCCAAAGCTTCATAGCAATACCGCTGTAGGAAGAAGCAATAGGCTGCATGGTTTTATATCCGCACCAGCAAGACGCTACATAGTATGGACTTCCGCCCACAAACCAAAGGTCGTTTTGGTCGTTGGAGGTACCCGTTTTTGCATAAATCTTCATATTGGGGATATATCCTGCCGCACCTTTACCTGTACCCTGAGAGCCGTAAACAACGCCCTGTAAAAGATGGTTCATAACGGTTGCGGTGTCCTCGCTTATAGCCATTTTAGGTGTAGGCTTTCTTTCAAGGATTACCTTTCCTTCTTGGTTTGTAACCTTAGAATAGAAAGCGGGCTCATAGTAACGACCACCATTACCAAAGACTGCAAATGCGGCGGCGGACTCTAATGTGTTAAGACCGCCGTTGGTGCCTCCCATTCCCAGAGGCGAAAGGTTAACGTCCTCGGGGTTAAGGGTGGTAATGCCTAATTTCTGTGTTAAGAAATCAAATGAGGTCTGAGGGCTCATTTTGTTAACAAGATAAACGGGAACAGCGTTGATAGAACGCTCCAAAGCATATTGGGTTGTAACGTTGCCCCAGTATGAGTTGTACCAGTTAACAGGTGTCCAACCGTTGTAGTTGGTTTTGGTATCGTTGAGAATGCTTGAAAAAGTTATTAAATTATCTTCAACAGCAGGAGCGTAGGCGGCAATGGGTTTCATTGTGGAGCCGGGTTGACGCACAGCGTCAATAGCATTGTTCCAACCTCTGTTTTCGGTCTTTTCGCCTAAAGCGCCAACCATTGCTTTAACTCTGCCCTCATAGTCAAGCACGGTAATGCCCGACTGCAGTAAATCGCCGTTTTTGTTTTTGATTTGGTAAGCCTCATCGGTGAAAACCTTTTCGGCGGCGGTTTGCATTTCGGTGTCAACAGTTGCGTAAATTTTGTAACCGCCGTTGTAGAACATCTGCTCGGCGTGGGATTTATCGTATCCGTATTTCTTGGAAAGGTCGCTTGATACTTGGTTTATAAGAGCATCTATAAAGTAGGAGTTAACCTCGTTTTGGTTTAAAACCTCTTTAACGGCAGTCACCTTTAATTCGGTATCAACTGCTTCTTCGTATTCTTCCTTTGTAATGTAGCCTTGAGATTTCATTTCTCTCAAAACAACGTCACGGCGAAGCTTGTTTTCTTCGGGATTTTTGTCGGGCGAGTAGTAGGACGGAGCCTTTGTAATGGAGGCAAGGCTGGCACACTCTGCAAGGGTTAAATCCTTAACAGTTTTGCCGAAATAGTAGTTTGCGGCAACCTCAACACCGTAGGTGCCGTTGCCCATAGGAATGGTATTGAGATAACATTCGAGAATAGTATCCTTAGAGTAGTTGTCCTCCAAATATCTCGCTCTCATAATTTCTCTTACCTTACGGCTTGCCTTTTGGGAGCGGTCATCGGTCAGGTTTTTAACCAACTGCTGTGTAATGGTGGAGCCACCGAAACGGGAGTTTGAAATGGGTAAAAACTCATTAACAAATGCCGCAAAGGTACGCTTCCAGTCAACACCGTTGTGGTCAAGGAAACTCTTATCCTCAATAGCAACAAAAGCCATAGCCAAATTGTAGGGTATTCCCTCGTAATCGGCTTTCTTTTCCTTGGCAGCGTCCTTGTCATAGTCCACCCAAATTCGGTTGAACTCGGCGTGCAGACGGCGGTACTCCTTGTAATTACCCTTTCCGTCATCAACATAAACGGTGGTAGTGAAATCAAGGGCTAAGTTGTTCAGGTCCTCATCCATCGTGGGGTCAATAATAGTGAATGCATAGAACAAAAATGTTCCCACAACAAGCGAAAAGGTGATAAGTCCTACTAAGAACACCGTTAGCGCTATCTTAATAATACGCTCTTTTTTTGTGAGCTTTTTATTATGTGCTTTAGAACTTGAACTAATATCCTCTGAATTGTTTTCGGCATGAGAGGAAAAGCTGTTAAGGTCGAAGCTTGTTTCCCCCTCCTCAATTTTATTCGAGGAGTTATCGAAACTGTATAAATCTTTATTTTCAAAATCGTTCATAAATACACCTCCAATGTGTACATACGCGATAAGTATATCATATTTTGCCCTCAAAATCAACTTTTTTACCTTTTTGAAACCATTTGACACCATTTTGCAATTAACTCTTGACAAAAAATAAAGCGAGATATAAAATATTAGTATAAATCGTTGATGAGGACATTAGCCAAGAAAACAGCGTTTCAGAGAGTATGGGTGGCGGCTGAAAACCCGTATAATGCGAAGCTTGGTGAGACCGCCTCGGAGTGTCGGGTGTAGCAACCCGAACGTAGAGCCTGCGTTAAGGGTGAAAAGAGTGTTCGGCTTTGCCGAAAATACGGGTGGAACCACGGAGAATTTTGCTTCGTCCCGAAGGACAGTTGTCTTTCAGGGCGGAGTTTATTTTTTTGGAGGAAAATTATGATTAAAGTAACTTTAAAGGGCGATGTAGTTAAGGAATTCGATTCCGGAATTACCGCTTACGAGGTAGCAAAGAGCATTAGTATGGGGCTTGCAAAAAGTGCCTGTGCTGTGAGAATTAACGGCGAAAACAAGGACTTGAGAACCGTGCTCAATGATGACTGTTCTCTTGAGATTTTAACCTTTGAGGATGATTACGGCAAATGGGCTTTCCGTCATACGGCTTCGCACATTTTGGCTCAGGCGGTCAAACGCCTTTTCCCAAAAGCGCTTGTGACCATAGGCCCCGCTGTGGACGACGGTTTTTATTACGACTTTGATGTTGAGAACAGCTTTACTGCCGACGACCTTGTGAAAATCGAGGACGAAATGAAAAAAATCGTTAAAGAGGATATTGCTCTCGAACGCTTTTCTATGTCGCGTGATGAGGCTACCCAATATTTCAAGGAGAAAAACGAGCCTTACAAGGTAGAGCTTGTAGAGGCGATTGCTGAGGGCGATGAAATCAGCTTTTATTCTCAGGGCGATTTCACCGATTTGTGCGCGGGCGCCCATCTTATGAGCACAGGTGCCGTTAAGGCGTTCAAATTAACCTCTGCCACGGGCGCTTATTGGAGAGGAAGCTCGGATAATAAGATGCTTTGCCGTGTTTACGGTACCGCTTTCCCAAAAGCCTCAATGCTTGAGGAGCATTTAACAATGCTTGAGGAGGCTAAAAAGCGAGACCACAACAAGTTAGGCCGTGAGTTAGAACTCTTTACCACCGTTGATGTTATCGGGCAAGGTTTGCCGATTTTGCTTCCCAAGGGTGCTAAAATCATACAAACTCTGCAACGTTTTGTTGAGGATGAGGAATATAAGAGAGGCTGGCAGTTGACCAAGACTCCTTATATGGCAAAGCGTGAGCTTTATAAATTGTCGGGACACTGGGACCACTATTTAGACGGTATGTTTGTTCTCGGCGACCCCGAGGATGAAACAAAAGAATGTTTTGCACTTCGTCCTATGACCTGTCCGTTCCAGTAACAGGCATATTTAAACCGTGCCCGTTCTTACAGAGATCTACCACTCAGATACAATGAAACCTCAACACTCTTTAGAAATGAGGAATCGGGCGAGATGCACGGCCTTATCCGTGTTCGTCAGTTCACCATTTCCGAGGGACACCTTATGTGTACCCCCGAACAGTTAGAGGATGAGTTCCGTTCTTGCTTAGGGCTTGCGGTTTTCATGCTTAAAACTCTCGGTCTTTACGAGGATGTTTCCTACCGTCTCTCTCAGTGGGACCCTGCCGACACAGAAAAGTATATCGGCACACCCGAGCAGTGGGATGAGGCTCAGGGAATGATGACAAAAATTCTCGACCACCTCGAAATTCCTTACAAGGTTGGTATCGGTGAGGCGGCTTTCTACGGACCAAAGCTTGATATTCAGATTAAGAATGTTTACGGCAAGGAAGATACACTCATCACAATCCAAATCGACCAGATGCTTGCTGAAAAGTTCGGTATGGAGTATGTTGATAAGGACGGTCAGAAGAAAAATCCGTATATTATCCACAGAACATCTATCGGTTGCTATGAAAGAACCTTGGCGTTGCTTATCGAAAAGTATGCAGGCGCTTTCCCAATGTGGTTGGCTCCTGTTCAGGTAAAGCTTTTGCCGATTGCAGACCGTCACGTTGATTACGCTTATGACTTAAAGGCTAAATTAGAGGCTAAGGGTATGAGGGTTGAGCTTGACGACAGAAACGAGAAAATCGGTTACAAAATACGTGAAGCCAGACTGCAAAAAACTCCCTATATGCTCATAATCGGCGACAGCGAGGTTGAAAAGGGTGAGGTTTCCGTTCGCCGCAGAGGTGAGGACGGCGACCTTGGTGCTATGAGCACCGAAGCCTTTATCGATTTGGCAGTTGAGGAAATTGAAACCAAAAAGATTTAAGATATAAAAAGGAAAAGCGATGCTGAATTTCAGCATCGCCGTTTATATCGTAGGGTTGTGGTACAATAGGGAGTAAAGCCGATAATTGACAAAATGCGACCTATATTGTATAATGATTTGCGGAGATTTTCTCCCAAAGGACTACCAAATAAGCGGAAAGCGGTTGTTCCCTCTTTTATTAAGAGGGTATAAGCCCTCTAATAAAATTAGGGGGTGATGCAATGGAATATTTTACAGTAATTACCCTTGTAATTATTTTGTTACTTATTTTAAGCATAAAAAAATAACCGCCCAGCGTCCAAACTAGCGGTTATTCATAACGGTTAGGGGACAACCGCTGACTGCGGTAGTCCTTTGTCTGTTTATATTATAACATATTAAATTTATTTGTCAACATTTTTAATATTGCAAAGCCAAGGAGATTATTAAAAACTATTTATATAATTTAATTAAAAGTTCATCAAAAGTCACATTAAATACTTTAGCGAATGCAATTACTTCAATATCGGTAACAAAGCGTTTTCCGCATTCGATGCGTTGGATAGCATTTTTATCAATATCAATTCCTACTAATTGCATTTTGTCGGCAAGTTCTCTTTGAGAGATACCCATCTCCATACGAAATTTAGTAATACTTTTGCCACAAACATTATTTAACCCATCAGCAGTTTTGTTTATAAACATAAAACTTCCTCACTTTTTGACATTTTGTGCTTGTCAACGATAAAAGTATATGCTATAATCTAAAAAAATATGACAGCTACTAAATGTCAAAATAGGGTTGCACACACTTTTTTAATTTTAGAGGGGTTTAAATGGCGGAGCGTGATTTTAGTATAAACGAAAGAATAAGAATGCGCCGAAAGGAAATGGGTTTGATCCAAGGTGAAGTGGCTGAAAGGTTGGGAATAAAAATCAGCACCTATTCTCAAATGGAGCGAAAAGGACATATCACTTGCGAAACCTTGAAAATTTTGGCTGAGGTTTTGGAGGTCAGTTCAGAATATCTGCTGTACGGAACTAAAACCGAAACGGATGTTGGGATAAGCAACCCAAACACAAAAAGATATGAATTTTTAGAGGATATATCTGATGCAGAGCTTAAAATTCTTAGGCAAACTTTATTTAACCTTAAAAGAGATAAAAGAAATTTTGTATATCACTACGCAATTGATATAATAAAAAACAAAAGACTACTGAAAAAGTAGTCTTTTGTTTTGCTTGAGCTTTATTCTTCCTCGAAAGCGTCTTTCGAAAGACCGCATACAGGGCATACCCAATCCTCAGGTACATCCTCCCATGCAGTTCCTGCTGCAACACCGTTATCAGGGTCACCGATTTCAGGGTCGTAAACATATCCGCAAGGACAAACATATTTAGCCATTTTAGTCACCTCTAATCAATTTCTTTGTCGTTTTTAATTATTTCGCCTGTGGTTGCGTTGATTTCATAGGAATATTCAAAGTTGTCCTTATCAAAATCAATCTCCCATTCACTGCGAATGCTTTCTCTGTCTAATTCGGCAGAGAGATTGATAACTTCACTCTGCTTAAAGCCTGCGTGCTTTAAAGCGATATCAATAGCTTCTTCACGGGTCAAAAGCTTTGAGGCGGTATCAGATGAAGTGTTTTCGGATACAAAATCTTGTTTTGAAGACATCAAAACACCGCTATTATTCCCGTCTGTAGTTGAGTTCATACCACAGGCAGAAAGCAAAAAAATGAAAGCAAAGCTCAAAATCAAAGATATAAATTTTTTCATATTATTTTCCTCCTGTGTTTAGTTTATTGTTAAAAATAATAATTATTCAATTTTTAATTTATGTAATATCTTAAAAAGAGTGAGTGCAAACGACTGCACTCACTCTTTTTGCAACTAATTAACCGAAATAACGAGCGAGAAGTCCCTCAAATGCCTTACCATGTCGAGCCTCGTCACGTGCCATTTCGTGAACTGTGTCATGAATTGCATCGAGGTTTAATTCCTTTGCAAGCTTAGCAAGCTCGAATTTACCGAGCGTTGCGCCGTTTTCAGCGTCCACACGCATTTCAAGGTTTTTCTTGGTAGAATCGGTTACAACCTCACCTAAAAGCTCGGCAAATTTTGCAGCGTGCTCAGCCTCTTCGTAGGCTGCCTTTTCCCAGTACAAGCCGATTTCGGGGTAACCCTCTCTGTGGGCAACTCTTGCCATTGCAAGATACATACCAACCTCACAGCACTCGCCGTTGAAGTTTTCACGAAGACCCTCGATAATTCTCTCGTCAACGCCCTTTGCAACGCCTATAACGTGCTCAGCAGCCCAGCTTTTTTCAGCTGCCTGCTCTTGGAACTTGGATGCAGGAGCATTACAGATGGGGCATTTCTCAGGTGCAGATTCGCCCTCGTGTACATAACCGCAGATTAAACAAACAAATTTTTTCATTTTAAATATCCTCTCAATAATAAATTTTTAATATATGCTAACCCGCTTTAAGCGGAGAAAAGCCTAACTTGGTTTTTTGCAGTTTTTACAGTACCCGTAAACCACAAAAACGGGGGTTTCAACACTAAATCCGTAGTCATCGCCAAGGGCGGCAAGCGGTGTGTTTTCGCCGATTTTACCGTCTGTAATCGAGCCACATTCCTTACAAGTAAGGTGGAAATGCGGTGATGTGTCAAAATCAAAATGCTCCTTGCCGTCGCCTACATCGATACTCAAAATAACTCCCGCTTTGCTTAGTTCTGCCAAGTTGCGGTAAACCGTTCCAAGGCTGATATTAGGAATTATTTTTCTGGTTTCGGTGTAAATCCAGTCGGCAGTGGGGTGGCTTTTGGTTTTGCTTAAAACCGATAAAATCGCCTCTCGCTGTCGTGAATAGTTTTTCATAATGTTTCTCCGTTAAAATTGAAATCAGTAATGATTACTATTTTATTATACATATTATTTTTCGTTTGTCAATAGTTTTTTGAAAAAATTTTTAAAAATTAAAAATCCAACCGTAATTTGGTCAAGGGCGGAGCCCTTGGCGTTTAAGGGGGATATGGTGACAGAGAAGATACTATAAACCCTAAGTAAAACTTGCCGACAAATTGAAAACCTTAGTTTTCACTCTTTGTCGGCGTTTTAATGAAATTCAAATTCTGTCACCTAAGGGGGAAACCGAAATTCCCCCTTTAGGCGAATCTTTCCGCCCTTTCTTTTCGCCACATAAGAAAGGGCGTGCCCGTCGCGGCATGAGCGACAAAGTAAAGTTTTCATCTTTTATAATAAAAAACGGAGACTTGCTGTCTCCGTTTTAAGTGAATCTAATTTAAGATTTTTTAATTGTTTTAATAAGTGTAGCCGCCGCAGGTCCTAAAATAAGGTTGGTTATAAGCTCGAAAATAAAGTTTCCGCCGGCGAGCCCTAAAAACATATAGGTTACTACATTTGTGTATCCCGCCTCAGTTCCCCAAGCTGTGATACCGTCAAGGAAAAACAACTGACAGCCAAGCAAGAAGATACCTGTGTTAACAATGGGGCAGATAAGTGATGCTCCAAGTACGCCCGCAAAGGAATTCCATTTGCTAAGCAACCTGTAAACAATACCAGCAACCAAACCGCAAGCAGTACCTTTTACAAGCACGGTGATGATAGTTCCCACCATATTGATGCTCATAAAGGGAGCGGCGTCACCGCTGAGTAAAACCACAACGCCGAACACAAAGCCGAGCCACGCCGAAACGCCGACTGAACAGGTAGCGGCACCGATTACGATAGGTACCAACACCAAGGACACCGAAAATACGCCGAAACGAATAAATGCGCCCATGAACTGTAGAATTATCACAAGGGCGGTCAAAACAGCACCTACCGTAATAATCCTGATGTTTTCTTTTCTTTTCTCTGAGTTTGTCATTTTGATTACCTCCGATACTGTCCAAAATGGTACAGTTCCTTAATAATATTTGTAAACCGCAAAGCGGTAGTTACTTAGTTATTCTTTTCGTAAATCACACGAAGACCGTCCAAAAGGAGATTTTCGTTGTAAATAATATCAGCCTCACAATGTGTGATGATTTCTCTTGAAAGACCGCCCGTCGCCACAACGGTGGGAGTCTCGCCAAGCTCTTTTTCAATTCTTTTAATAAGACCGTCAAGCATTGCGGCGGTACCGAAAACAAGGCCCGATTGCATACACTCCATAGTGTTGGCGCCTATAACGGAATTCGGAGCCTCTATGGGTATGGAATTGAGCTGAGCGGTGTTTTCTGCCAAGGCTTTTAAGGTCAGCCTCACGCCTGCCGCAATAACTCCGCCTAAGAAAGTTCCGTTTTTATCAATAACGCTCACGGTTGAAGCGGTACCCATATCAATTACCACGCAAGGAGCAGTGTAAACATCCAAAGCACCCACAGCGCCCGCAACCAAATCGGCTCCGAGCTGAGCGGGATTATCAATTTTTATGTTAAGTCCTGTTTTAACACCGGGACCAAGCATTAAGGGAACTATATGGCAAAGCTTTGATACAGCCTGACTAACGCTCTTGCCCACACTAGGAACAACAGACGCAATGATAGAATCTTCAATTTCGTCAGCACTCTTGCCGTTAAGCTCCAAAACACTCTTGATTTCAACAGCGTATTGGTCGGCGGTTTTTCTCTGGTCGGTAGCAAGTCGGGCGGTGAACGCCAAAGCTGAATCGCAAAACGCGCCCAAGGTTATATTGGTGTTACCTATATCAATCGCCAAAAGCATATAATCACCCTTTCCACACCTATATTATATTATAAATCCTCAAAAATCAAGATTTTTATTGACAAAGGCTTAAAATATTGATATAATATCGGTTGCTAATGTGAAATATAATAATCAATTAGCTCCTTACTCTATTTTTTTTAGTAGGGTCAAATGTCCAAAGGGAGGTGCAAAGAGAATGACCAACAAGTACGAAGCTGGCGTTATTTTCTCTGTTGCAGGCGGCGAAGAGGCTACCAACGCATTAAAAGAGAAAATCAACGAACTTATCGCTAAGAACGGCACTGTTGAGAGTGTTGACGAATGGGGCAAACGCCGTTTGGCTTACCTCATCAATGACGAGGCTGAGGGTTACTACGTTTTCTACAATTTCGAAAGCGAGCCCGAATTCCCCGCTGAGCTTGAGCGTATCGTAAAGATTACCGACGGTGTTTTACGCGTTATGGTAATTAAAAAGTAATGGAGGAAAAAAGTAATGTTTAACTTGGTAGTATTAACCGGTCGTTTGACCGCTGACCCCGAGCTTAAAACCACTTCAAACGGCACTTCGGTAGTATCATTTTCCATTGCCGTTGACCGCCGTTACCGTTCAGGAGAGGAAAGACAAACCGATTTTATAAACATCGTTGCTTGGCGTTCTTCTGCTGAATTCATTTCGAAGTATTTCAAAAAAGGAAGCCTTATCGGAATTGAAGGCTCTATCCAGACCAGAAGATATACCGATAAGAACGGCAATAACCGTACAGCATTTGAGGTTATTGCAAATAATGTTCAGTTTGTTGAGTCTAAGCGTGACGGCGCTTCTGCAGATAGCAGCGATGCCGCAGCTTTTTCCAATGCTGACGCTAACGATTTTGCCGATTTAGGCACCGCTCAGGACGACGATTTACCGTTCTAAGCACTAAGTTTTAATTTAAGGAGGCTTTAACCATGGAAAACGAGAAACTCGATAGACCCATGCACAAAAAGGCTCGCAGAAAGGTTTGCCATTTCTGTGTTGACCGTGTTGAAAGCATAGATTATAAAGATGTAGCCCGTCTTCGTAAGTACATTTCCGAGCGTGCAAAGATTTTACCCCGCCGCGCAACAGGTACTTGTGCTGCTCATCAGCGTGCTCTTACAACCGCTATTAAGCGTGCACGCCAAATGGCTCTTCTTCCCTATGTTAACGACTAATTAACAGTTTGCGTACCGCCGTTTTTTCGGCGGTACGAATTTTCAAAAAAGCCTTGACAAAGCTATTAAAATAATATATCATTGTAGATACGCCGATGTGGTGGAATAGGCAGACACAAGGGACTTAAAATCCCTCGGTAGCGATACCGTACCGGTTCAAGTCCGGTCATCGGCAC
>JAZONB010000129.1:0-1555 GCA_045654305.1 Acutalibacteraceae bacterium
AGATACATCCAATACTGATTTCCAAGAAATTTAAGAAACAAGGTGCTAATCAGTACAACACCTACCAGACCGTACCCATAAAGAGAATGAAGAATACTCATATCCTTGTCGGGCGTTTCGGAGGGTAGTGCTGCAACGGTGGGGCTGATCAATACTTCGCCAAGCCCAGCAGCAACTGAGAAGAGAACCGTTCCAATAATAAGACCGGCATACGCATACTGAGGAAACAGTGTAGGGATCAGAGCATAAATGCACAAACCCGATGCGGTTACAAGTGGCATAATCCGGATTGTCTTGTGAATATTAAAATGCTTGCTGAAAAAACTGAAAATCAAGTCAATTCCGAGTTGAGTACAGAAATTAACAAGAACCAGTGTTCCAAGCAAAGTATATGATATGCCATAGAGTTCTCTGAATGTTGCAAATAATAACGGCGGCAAGCTGAATACCGATGACATTGCAAGATATGTAAAATAACACGTAAGTTTGGTTTTTTTATATTTGAGTTTTTCCATAATTCCTCCTCATTATTGATTTTTAATTCTATCTTGTATATAATTATAATGTCAATGATTTTAATTTTCCATAATAATTGTGTTTTATTTTTGGTAGTTTAGTGTCAATATAAGGAGAGATCGCTATGACTGAAGTTCAACTTTCCTTCAATGATAAGATGAGAGAATTATTTGAATATACGGATCCTACATTCCCTTTAGTTGTATGGACGGGTAATTTTCGCAACTTCATTAATAAGAGTTTGGCATGTCACTGGCATAATGAATTTGAGTATTGTGTTGTTTTATCCGGAATTGTAGGTTTCACAATCGAAGGGCACTATGTAGAAGCCAAACAAGGCGAAGCAATATTTGTTAATGCCAATGCCCTTCATTTTGCCACACAGGTTAGCCAAAATAACGCAAAAGTGTATACAGTTAGTTTTTTGCCGACTATATTTGCAAACGCTGAAGGAAATACAATTTATCGAAGGTTTTTTCTTCCGGTGTTACAATCTCCTGTCAAGAGTTTTCTAATAACGGATTCTCAAAAAAACAGCAAAGATATTTTGGAGTATTTGACAAAAATATTCACGGAACACAGCAAACAAAATTATGATTATGAACTAAAATGTATTGATTATATTAGCAATATTTGGCGCGCGACTTTGGCATATCTTCAAGAAAACAAGAATACGCTTTCATTACAAAATATAGATCAAGAAGATGAGCGAAAGGCAAAAATTATACTAAATTATATCCACAATCATTATAATGAAGATATAAAAATTGATGATATTGTTAAGTATGCCAAAGCAAGCCGAAGTGGATGCTTTCGTTGTTTTCGGCAATACACAAGCAAAACTCCTATTGAGTATTTAACTGAATATCGTTTATCACGAGCTATACATTTAATGGTACAAACCGATAAATCAATGACACAAATTGCCTCAGAGTGTGGATTTTCTGATTCAAGTTACTTTGGAAAAATATTTTTACGAAAGTATAAAATGACACCACTTCAATATAAAAAATGGATGCGTTCCGAAGCAATAGACAAT
>JAZONB010000130.1:0-1559 GCA_045654305.1 Acutalibacteraceae bacterium
CTTTGGCATTGCTGCCAATATGGATTTTCTGCTTGTTTGCACTTACGAAGAAAACGGTGAAAATCCGGAGTTGGTTATTTATAAAAAGAGATAGGGTTATATAATTATGGAATTTAATGAAAAATTACAAGAGTTAAGAAAAAATAAAGGACTTACGCAGGAAGAGCTTGCAGAAGCTCTCTATGTGTCTCGAACAGCAATTTCTAAATGGGAATCAGGCAGAGGATATCCGAGCATAGATTCTCTTAAAGAAATAGCAAAATTTTTTTCGGTGACTATAGATGAACTGCTTTCAAGTAACGAAGTCCTGAGTATTGCGGAGGAAGACAACAAACAAAAAGAAAAGCATTTTCGTAGCCTTGTCTTTGGTCTTTTGGATATAAGTGTTCTAATGTTCTTCTTTCTGCCATTTTTCGGACAAAAAGCAAACGGAATTGTACATGAAGTTTCGCTATTGTCCTTAAACGAAATTGCGACTTATTTAAAGACTGCGTATTACGCTATTGTAATCGCAATTATAGTATATGGAATTTTAACGCTTGCATTTCAAAACTGTCAAAAGCTATTTTGGGTACAAAACAGAGAAAAAATATCGCTCATATTAAATGCGGTAGCAGTATTTTTGTTTATTATAAGTTCTCAGGTCTATGCAGGAGCTTTCCTGTTCATATTCCTTGCAATAAAGGCGTTAATGCTTGTGAAATGGCAATGATACGAAAAGTATCACCGATGTGACGACTCAATTCTTGAGATTTTTAACACCGTCCTTTAAAGTGTATTCAGGCGAAAGCTGAATACACAAAAGGAAGGTTTAAAAAATGAAAAGAAAAAGTTTTTACATTGGGTTAGGGTTGCTCGTATTGTTCATTATTTGGACAGTAGCTCTCCATTTTGTTGATGTTGGAGCAATCGGACCGCAAGGCTCAAGTGTTGGCTTTGCATCACTCAATAAGTTTATTCACAACATTACAGGAGTGCATATGTCGCTCTACACTATTACGGATTGGCTTGGGCTTGTTCCGATTTGCTTTATCATGGGATTTGGCATACTTGGACTTTGCCAGTGGATTAAGAGAAAAAATCTTTTTAAAGTAGATTACAGTATTCTCGCACTTGGCGGATTTTATATCGTTGTGATGGCACTGTACATCTTCTTTGAAATGTTCGTAGTAAATTACAGACCTGTACTTATAAACGGTAATTTAGAAGCATCTTATCCCTCATCAACGACTATGTTAGTTGCGTGTGTTATGCCGACTGCTATCATACAGTTTAATGAGCGTATCAAAAATAATGGATTTAAGAAATGTGTGAACATTCTGATTAGCACATTTATTGCGTTTATGGTAATAGGCAGACTCATTTCGGGTGTGCATTGGTTTTCCGATATTATCGGCGGAGCACTATTAAGTTGCGGACTTGTGCTGATATATCATTCTATACAATTATCAGGAGAAAAAGAAATGATTAAAAATGACTATATTATCAGGTTAGAAAGAAAAGAAGATTATCCCGTGGTAGAAAACTTAATCCGTGAGGCATTTTGGAATGTATACCGC
>JAZONB010000131.1:0-2305 GCA_045654305.1 Acutalibacteraceae bacterium
AGTAATACCCGCATAGAAGAATGTCTTAAAAAAGGTGTTCTAAACAAAATAAGTGTTTTGCCAAACGGCGATGTTTCGGATTTTAATGAGCGTCTGTTAGGCGAAAACGTTAAACTATCATTACACTTAAATTTAATCGAAGGTTATCCTTTATCAAAAAAGGAAGACATCACTCTGCTTGTATCGGACAAGGGGTTTTTCAAGCATTCTTTTATAGGACTTTTCTTTCTGTCCCTTTTCGGTAATAGGCGGTTGCTTGAAAAACAACTTTATAACGAAATTAAAGCCCAAATAGATTTTTGGAAAAATAAAATGGGCGAAAAAACACCCATTTTAATAGACAGTCATCAGCATACGCATATGATACCGCTAATCTTTAGAACGCTGATGCGGGTGATTAGAGATGAAGACGTAGCGGTGGAATATATAAGAATACCTGCCGAACCGATTCTTCCCTTTATTAAATCCCCGTCATTTTATTTAACTTTTAGTCCTGTCGGTCTTGTTAAACAATGGTTGCTTAAATTTTTGAATTTTGCAAACCAAAAAGAACTCAAAAAGGCTAATATCAAATCGGCTGCGTTTATGGGTATTTTGTTTTCGGGGAGACTTACAGAAGACAAAATAAATAAATTATTACCGCATTATAAAAAGCAAAACGAAAATATAGAAATAGCCTTTCACCCGGGATATTTAGAGAGGGGAGAACCCCTAATCGACGGATGCAGACCGGGTTTTAAGAAATTTTATTATTCAAAATGGCGTAGAGAAGAATACAATACGCTTATAAATTTCAGGAAAGATTGAAAGAAGGAATATAAATGCCTTACCTTGATACCGAAAAAGTTGACGAAAAAACCAGAATTAAATTAGAGGCTTTAATTGAAAAATCTTATTCATCGTATTGGAAAAAGAAAAGACTTTTCGATATATTTTTTGCAACTCTGATTTTAATCGGTTTTCTTCCGCTTATGGTTATAATAGCCATTGTTATTTGTATTGACGACCCAACCGCAGGTCCCTTCTTCAAGCAAAAAAGAGTGGGCAGACACGGCAAGGAATTTAATATGTACAAATTCCGTACCATGCGTCCAAATGCGGAAAAACTTTTAGAAGAGCTTAAAGACAAAAACGAAATGGAAGGTCCCGTTTTCAAGATTAAAGACGACCCGAGAATTACAAGGGTGGGAAAGATACTCAGAAAACTTTCTTTGGATGAACTGATGCAGTTTTTCAACGTGTTCAAGGGAGATATGACCTTGGTAGGTCCAAGGCCTCCGCTACCGAGAGAGGTTGAATATTACACCGACTATCAAAAGTTAAGACTACACGTTACACCGGGAATAACCTGCACCTGGCAAATAAGCAAAAACAGAAACGACATTCCCTTTGAACAGTGGGTAGAGATGGATTTAGATTACATACAAAACAGAACTTTCCCCGGCGATATACTAATAATGCTTAAAACCCCTATTGTTATGCTTAGCGCAACAGGAAGATAATCTCTTTTAGAGAGGAGAAACGAAATGAAGGTCGCAATGATAGGTCATAAGGTTGTTCCGTCAAGACGCGGCGGAATTGAAAGCGTACTTACCAATCTGTGTCCTTTAATGGCAGAAATGGGCGTAGACGTTACTTGCTACAACCGTTCTTCCGATAAGGTCGAGAACGAATATGTCGGCACGGTAATAAATAACGAATACCGCGGTGTTAAAATTAAGAAAGCGTGGACACTAAGCGGTAAGGGTGTGTCTGCAATGATTGCGTCTTTCACTGCTGCAATAAGTACGGCATTTGGCAAATACGATATTGTTCATTTTCACGCAGAGGGACCTTGCGCTGCTATGTGGATTCCGAAAATCTTCGGCAAACGCTGTGTCGCAACCGTTCACGGACTTGATTGGCAGAGAGAAAAATGGAGTGGCTCTTTCGCCTCTAAATACATAAAATTCGGCGAAAAAGTAATGGTAAAATGCGCCGATGAAATTATCGTTTTAAGTGAAAGCGCAAAAGTTTATTTCAAAGAAATCTATAATCGTGAAACGGTGGTTATACATAACGGAATAGACAAGCCAACAATAAAACAGGCGGAAAAAATCACAGAATTATACGGCTTATCAAAAGGTGAATATATCTGCACCGTGTCAAGACTTACCGCAGAAAAGGGTATCCATTATTTGATTGACGCTTATAACAACATAAAAACAGATAAAAAACTTGTTATAGCGGGTGACACAAGTGATACTAATGAATATGTAAGTTTTCTCAAAGAAAAAGCGGGTAACAACCCTAATATTATATTCAC